>NZ_JAIJZQ010000003.1:0-135206 GCF_019754195.1 Streptococcus sp. 2018037 | reverse complement strand
GTTGATAAAGCGAGCGTAGATTTCTTGGAGAATCCCTTCCTTCTTTTTCGCGTGAAAATGAGTCAGACCGATACTATATTTTAGGTCACGAAAACTGGTCTCTATGCCCCATCTGTAGGTATAGAGATCTTTTAATTTTTCTGGAGAATAATCGGTGTTTGTCACCAAAGTTTCAAAGAAACCAGGCTTGATTTCAAGACGCACCATTCGGAAATGCAGCTCATAAAAGCTGGTCGGGGTGCTTTTTCGACTAGAACATGGCAGAAAGTCAAAGGAGGCATTATTAGGTAAAAAATGATACTGATTAGGGAAGTACCGATACAGGTGTTTCATCTCATTGGTTTGTTTGCGACAGATGTTTAGGTCAAATGCCTCATCAAAACAAGGAGTATCAGGGAGATGAAAACTCTTTTTCATAGAATTATTTCCATCGCGAATACGAATAATATACGACCAATTTTTCTCCTGGCAATGCGCCATGACATCGTAGGATTCATACCCCCTATCCATTATCACCAGAGCTTGTTCAAAAGGGACAACTCTCCATCATGTCGATGAAAGCTGCACGCTCATCAACCTCCCGATTATCCTGAATTCGTAGGTCATGGTAAATCTCTTGTTCAAGATTGTAGAGAGCATTGATATGAATGAGATTGTAAGGAGTGTGGTGTGGTCCAGTTTGGAACGAGGTCGTTTTATCAGAACGATTTCTTGGTAGAACCACATCACTACCATCAACAGCTAGGATAGGGAGATCTTTAGAAGTTGGAATTTTAGAAGTAATATTGGCAAACAGGGTTTTAAAAGCTTGATGTTTGATCCGATATCGTCGTTGGACAAAGGCAGATTGAGTGACTGGCAAATCTAAATCAAGTAGCTCTTTGGCTAAGGTATTACCACCCATGGTCAGTATAGCTTGAATCATGGTTTTCATCGTTAGCTGACTTTTCCGACTAAAATCTTTTTCAGGATGAAGCACAAACTGGTTTGCGGTGGAAACGATGTCGTTAATACTATCAAGTAAATGAGCTTTAATCTGATCTAGCATGACTTTTCCCCTTTTATTTTTAGTGTAACATAAAAACTAACCCACCACAAAATGTGATAGGTTAGTTAACTTAATGACATTGGACTTTTAATCCCGTTTTGTTTTTTCCTTGATCCATTGACTGACGTTGGACAGGGTTTTGCTTTGCTCTGCCTTGCGTTTTTGTTCGTGGACAAAATCTGCAAAGCTTTGCTTGACGCCGTCCTTTTGAACCTTATCCTGCAAATCATGCCATTTCTTTTTAAGGTTGCTGGAAGTCCGTTCGTAATAAATCTCTAAAATTTCTTCTTTTGACTTATAATTGCGATAGAAAGCGTTGCGAGAAACTCCCGCTTTACGAACCAATTCAGATACCGAAATTTGCTTGAGCTCCTTTTTCTCTAGGAGAAATAGCAGAGCAGTTTCTATTGATTCCTTAGTCAGTTGATTCGCTTCTTTATTTGATTGATAGAGGTTTTTCAAAGATTGGGGTGAAATTTTACGACCTGCCATAGTTTTCCTTTTCCGAGTGTCACATCTGAAAGAAAATGCTTTCAGATGGGGTAGTTTAATGATATAATTGTAAGTAAATAGAGATTTATTGTCAAATAAAAAAGTAAAATTGGAAATGAGAATATTATGTCAAAATGGAAAATTGTTGCAGATTCGGGCTGCGACTATCGTCAATTATCTAATCTAGCTCCGGATACAGAATTTATTAGTGTGCCACTTACCATCCAGGTTGGAGAACAAGCATTTGTTGATGATGCGAGCTTGGATATTGATCACATGATGGAGGTGATGGAAGCATCTAAGTCTGCAGCTGGGTCGGCATGTCCAAGTCCGCAGGCTTATCAGGCAGCTTTTGAGGGAGCTGAGAACATTATCGTTGTGACGATTACAGGTGGGCTATCGGGTAGTTTTAATGCGGCACGTGTAGCTAGGGATATGTATATCGAAGAGCATCCGAATGTCAATATCCATTTGATAGATAGTTTGTCAGCCAGTGGGGAAATGGATTTACTTGTAGACGAAATCAATCGCTTAATTGGTGCAGGATTAGATTTTCCACAAGTAGTAGAAGCGATAACTCACTATCGGGAACACAGTAAGCTCCTCTTTGTTTTAGCGAAGGTTGATAATCTTGTTAAGAATGGAAGACTGAGCAAATTGGTAGGCACTGTCGTTGGTCTTCTCAATATCCGTATGGTTGGTGAGGCAAGCGCTGAAGGAAAATTAGAGTTGCTTCAAAAGGCGCGTGGTCATAAGAAATCTGTGACAGCAGCCTTTGAAGAAATGAAAAAAGCAGGCTATGATGGTGGTCGAATCGTCATGGCCCACCGCAACAATGCCAAGTTTTTCCAACAATTCTCAGAGTTGGTAAAAGCAAGTTTTCCAACGGCTGTTATTGACGAAGTTGCAACATCAGGTCTATGCAGTTTTTATGCTGAAGAAGGCGGACTTTTGATGGGCTATGAAGTGAAAGCGTGATTCACAGAGTAACACTCAATGAAAATCAAAAGTAGCCTAGGAAACGAAGTCGAAGATAGAACTCTGTTACTATCTTATTTCAAGGTAACAGGCTGAAAACCTCCACTGGAGCTTTTCACTCATCAAGGCTCTTGACAACGGATAATTTTGATTTTCGAAGAGTATAACAATTTTGGGATGTAATTTCCACTATAGAATAATCCCCCTCGTCTTTTAAGTTCGAGGGGGATTATTTGCATGAGGTTATTAGATTTCATTCATTCAAATATCTTACAAGTTGCTCCAGCTTATCTGCAAAATCTTGTTCAAAGAAGATCTGTAAGAAATCAGCATTCTGTCCGCTGAAATAATAACACTTTCCAAACATGTGTTGGATGCTAGGCGAAAGAATCCCCTTGCTTAGCTGAAAGGTTACGCTCCCTTTGGAAATTCGATACGGGATGTTCAAATCGTATTTCTCTAAGCAATCTTTTATTTTATTCCACTGAGCGTGATAAATATGATGAAGATGCTGTGTGTTCCGTGCAAACATACCGTTATCAATGTAGAGCGAGAGAGCTTTTTGCATGATAAGATTGGTATCGTAGTCGATTAGACTCTTATGTTTGATGAAGGAATCACGTAGCTGATTAGGAAGGCTGATTGCACCGATTCGGAGGGCTGGAAAGAGTGTCGGTGTAAAAGATTTTATGTAGATGACACGATTATCTGTATCAAGATAGTGTAAAGGTAGGCTATGACTAGAGTCGAAATCTGCCAAATAGTCATCCTCAATGATGTAGACATCGTATTGCTTTGCTAATTTTACGATGGCTGTTTTTGTTGCTATATCATAGGTTGAACCGAGAGGATTGTGCAAGCGAGGAATTGTGTAGAAAAACTTAATGTTTCCAGTTTGGAAGATACTTTCCAATTCTTCTAGGTCAATTCCATCTAAATCCCGTTCAATTGTTTGATAGGGGATTCCTTGATGTCGAATGAGCTCGATCATTCGTGAGTAGGTAGGGTTCTCTATCAAGATTTCTGTTTTTCCAGCCAAGGTTTCCATTTGTGTGAGAATATATAGAGCTTGTTGACTACCAGCTGTGATAACCAGTTGGTCTTTTTTTGTATAGACATGATAGTCCATTAACAGACTTTGAACGGAGGAAATCAGTTCTGCCAATCCCTCTTGCTGGTGATAGTAGTTGAATAGGTAATTTTCCCGCCCAATAAGACTTTCGTTTAGACAAATCCGAAAATCTTCATAGGGTAATTCTTGAAAGTCTGCAGGATTGAGCTCTACAGTATGGTCTTGGAAATCTCTATCTTCTAAGATATAATAACCGCTTTTTTCGACAGCGTAGATCTTATTTTGGTACTTTAATTCCAACATAGCCTTTTGGACAGTGTCTTTACTACAATGATATTGTTCGCTGAGTTGACGGATAGAAGGTAATTTCTCTCCACGTTTGAATCGGTGTTCCTCTATTCCAGTCAAAATATCTTGGATGATAATTTGATATTTTTTCATCTAAGCCCCCTTTTTTATAGACTATGTTACTAGCTAGTATATAGGAAAAGTTTCAGAAATACAATATATGAATAAGGGGGTTGAGGTTCAGGAATTAAGCTACTATATGGTATAATTAAGTGATGAAAATAATTATACCTAATGCAAAAGAAGTAAATACAAATCTAGAGAATGCCTCGTTTTATCCCCTGTCTGATCGAAGCAAGCAGGTGCTGGATGCCATAAGTCAATTTGATGTAAAAAAGATGGCTGCCTTTTATAGATTGAATGAAGAAAAGGCAGAGTTAGAAGCTGATCGTTGGCATCGAATTAGGACAGGTCAAGCAAAAACCTATCCAGCCTGGCAGTTATATGATGGTCTCATGTATCGTTATATGGATAGGCGAGGTATAGATTCGAAAGAAGAAAATTACCTACGTGACCACGTTCGTGTTGCGACAGCCTTATACGGGTTGATTCATCCTTTTGAATTCATTTCACCTCACCGCTTAGATTTTCAAGGGAGCTTAAAGATAGGCAATCAGTCTTTGAAACAGTACTGGCGACCGTATTATGACCAAGAAGTTGGTGATGATGAACTGATTCTCTCACTGGCTTCGTCAGAATTTGAGCAGGTGTTTTCTCCACAGATTCAGAAAAGATTAGTTAAAATTCTTTTCATGGAAGAAAAAGCAGGTCAGCTAAAAGTTCACTCGACTATATCAAAAAAAGGTAGAGGAAGATTGCTGTCCTGGTTGGCTAAGAACAATATTCAAGAATTATCGGACATTCAAGATTTTAAGGTGGATGGCTTTGAATATTGTGCTGAAAAATCAACAGAGAATCAGCTGACTTTCATACGTTCGGTTAAAATATGAAAAAAAGAACAAGATTCCAAAAAGAATAAGATAACGTTTTTCATCACTAATATGGCTACGTGGCTAGTAAAATATTGTTTTTTGTGATACAATAGGTGAGTTATAAGTAAAAGGAAGGTTGTTTATGAAGAAGAGAAGCAGATGGAGGAAATCGCCTAAGCTTAAGTTGCTAAATTTTGCGCTTTGGGGGCTATATGCCATTATTCTATGTCTGTTCTTAGTGACTATGTATCGCTATAACATCCTAGATTTTCGGTATTTGAACTATATTGTAACAATCCTGTTGATAGGGGTTGCAGTATTGACTGGCTTGTTGATGTGGCGTAAGAAAGCACGCATATTTACAGCACTCTTACTTATTTTTTCACTGGTCATCACTTCTGTCGGAATCTATGGAATGCAAGAAGTTGTAAAATTTTCAACACGACTAAATTCAAATTCGACATTTTCAGAATATGAAATGAGCATCCTCGTCCCAGCAAATAGTGAGATTACAGATGTTCGACAGGTCACTAATGTACTTGCTCCGGCCGAATACGATCAAGACAACATCACTGATTTATTAAATGATATTTCCAAAATGGAGTCTACTCAATTAACTACAAGTCCGACGACCTCTTATCTAACAGCCTACCAAGCTATGCTAAATGGTGAGAGTCAAGCAATGATTTTCAACGGAGTTTTCACCAATATTTTAGAAAATGAGGATTCAGACTTCTCTTCAAAAGTGAGGAAAATATATAGTTTTAAGGTGACTCGGACTGTTGATACAGCTACTAAGCAGGTGAGTGGAGACAGTTTTAATATCTATATCAGCGGCATTGATACATATGGTCCAATTTCGTCTGTTTCGCGTTCAGATGTTAATATTATTATGACTATTAATCGTGCTACACATAAAATTTTATTGACAACTACTCCACGAGATTCTTATGTTGCTATCGCAGATGGTGGGCAAAATCAATACGACAAATTAACTCATGCTGGTATTTATGGTGTCAATGCCTCTGTGCATACCTTGGAAAATCTTTATGGTATTGATATTAGCAACTATATTCGTCTCAACTTTACATCCTTCCTACAGTTGATTGATGTGGTTGGAGGTATAGATGTAGAAAACACCCAAGAGTTCACAAGTGGTGAGCATACTTTCCCGGTGGGAACAGTACACTTAGATGCAGAGCAAGCGCTAATCTTTGTTCGTGAGCGGTATTCGTTGGCTAATGGTGATAATGACCGTGGTAAAAACCAAGAAAAAGTCATTGCAGCACTTATAAAAAAATTGAGCTCACCAGAGAATTTACGTAATTATCAAGCTATTTTAAATAGTTTAGAAGGATCTATTCAAACGGATCTAAGTATTGAAACAATTATAGGCTTAGTTAATACGCAATTAGAAGCCGGCACACAGTTTACAGTGGAGTCACAAGCGCTAGTTGGAAATGGGCGAACAGATTTGCCTTCTTATGCTATGCCGGATTCACAACTTTATATGTTGGAAATAAACCAAGAAAGTTTGGAACAAACAAAGGCTGCTATTCAGTCAGTATTGGATGGAAATTAAAAAAATAGGGAGAAAACATGAATAATCAAGAAATGAATACAATCGAAATTGATATTTTACTCTTACTGAAAACGATTTGGAGAAAAAAAATCTTTATCCTTCTGCTGGGACTATTAGGTGCAGGGTTAGCTTTTGCTTATAGTAGTTTTTTGGTAACGCCGCAATATGATTCGACAACTCGTATCTATGTAGTTGGGCAACATGCTGAAGCTGGCGCGGGATTGACAAATCAGGATTTACAAGCTGGGTCTTATTTGGTAAAAGACTATAAGGAAATCATCCTATCACAAGATGTACTGACACAGGTGGCTACAGAGTTGAATTTGAATAAAAACCTAAAAGAAAAGGTTTCCGTTTCTATTCCTGTTGATACTCGTATTGTTTCTATCTCCGTGCGTGATGCGGACCCAAATGAAGCAGCTCGCATTGCAAATAGTCTCCGTACTTTCGCATCACAAAAAATCATCGAAGTTACAAAAGTGAGTGATGTGACAACACTTGAAGAGGCTGTCCCAGCAGAGGAGCCATCAACTCCTAATACCAAACGCAATATCTTGCTTGGTTTATTAGCCGGCAGTATCTTGGCAACAGGTCTCGTGTTGGTTATGGAAATTTTGGATGACCGTGTAAAACGTCCTCAGGATATCGAAGAGGTAATGGGATTGACCTTACTTGGTGTAGTGCCAGATTCGAAGAAATTGAAATAGGAGAAAAATATGGCGACATTAGAAATTGCGCGTACGAAGAAAGAATTAGTAAATAAGACGGAAGAATATTTTAACGCTATCCGTACGAATATTCAACTCAGTGGGGAAGATATTAAAGTGGTTGGCATAACTTCTGTCCAATCAAATGAAGGAAAGAGTACAACAGCAGCTAGTCTTGCTATTGCCTATGCTCGTTCTGGCTACAAGACAGTCCTGGTTGATGCCGATATTCGAAACTCAGTGATGTCAGGTTTCTTTAAGCCAATTACGAAAATTACTGGTTTAACTGATTATTTAGCAGGAACTACTGATTTATCTCGAGGGCTATGTGAAACAAATATTCCTAATTTAACAGTTATCGAGTCTGGTAAAATATCACCAAACCCAACTGCCCTTCTACAAAGTAAGAATTTTGAGAACTTATTAGCTACTCTTCGTCGGTATTTTGACTATGTGATTGTTGACTGCCCCCCTCTAGGGATGGTAATTGATGCTGCAATTATTGCTCAGAAGTGTGATGCAATGGTTTTAGTAGCAGAGGCAGGAAATGTCAAACGTTCAGCCGTGAAAAAAGTAAAGGAACAGTTGGAGCAAACTGGAACACCGTTCTTAGGCGTTATCTTGAACAAGTATGATATTGCAACTGAGAAATATGGTGATTATGGAAATTATGGTAACTATGGAAATTACGGTAAAAAAGCTTGATTTTTATTATATGAGCTTTGATTAAGTAGGTGTTAGTATGATTGATGTTCATTCGCATATTATATTTGGTGTGGATGATGGTCCAAAGACAATTGAAGAGAGTCTAGATTTGATAGGAGAAGCTTATCGTCAGGGGGTTCGCTTCATAGTTGCTACTTCTCATAGACGAAAAGGGATGTTTGAAACTCCTGAGAAAATTATTATGACTAATTTTGTTCAAGTAAAAGAGAGAGTTAAAGTAGCTTATCCAGAAATGACTTTATGTTATGGAGCGGAACTTTACTATAATAAGGATATCCTAAGTAAACTCGAAAAAAAGGAAGTTCCAACTCTTAATGGAACGCGCTATATTCTCCTAGAATTTAGTAAGAATACTCCTTGGAAAGAAATCCAAGAGGCTGTGAATGAAGTAATGTTACTTGGACTGACTCCACTACTTGCCCATATAGAGCGTTATGATGCTCTGGCATTTCAGTCAGAGCGAGTAGAAGAGTTAATCGACAAGGGGTGTTATACTCAAATTAATAGCAACCATGTGTTAAAACCAGGTTTAATTGGTGACCGAGCAAAAGAGTTTAAGAAACGGGCACGGTACTTTTTAGAGCAGGATTTGGTGCACTGTGTGGCTAGTGATATGCATAATTTATCAAATAGACCTCCGTTTATGAGAGAGGCTTATAAGTTAATAACAGAGGGATTTGGGGAAGATAGAGCAAAAGCTTTATTGAAAAAGAACCCTCTTATGTTATTAAAAAACCAGGTGATTTAAGCTGGTTACTCTAGATTTTGGAGAAAAAAATGGATTTAGGAACTGTTACCGATAAACTGTTAGAGCGCAATAGCAAAAGATTGATACTTATATGCATGGATACTTTTCTTATTGTAGTTTCCATGAATTTGAGTAGACTGTTCTTGGATATTATTATTGACATTCCAGATAAACGTTTCATTCTTGCAGTTTTATTTGTATTGATATTCTATCTGATTATTTCAGTTAGATTAAAGGTTTTTTCGTTAATTACGAGGTATACCGGTTATCAGAGTTATGTAAAAATAGGGTTGAGCTTGATATCTGCTTATTCATTATTTTTAATTATCTCAACGATTTTATGGCAGAGTTTTAGTTATCGCTTCATCTTAGTATCCTTATTTTTGTCATATGTATTGCTCATTACCCCAAGGATTGTTTGGAAAGTCTTGCATGAGACACGAAAAAATGCTATTCGTAAGACGGATAGCTCACTGCGAATTTTGGTGGTAGGTGCTGGAGATGGTGGAAATATTTTTATCAATACCGTCGAAGATCGAAAATTGAATTTTGAAATTGTCGGCATAGTCGATCGTGATCCAAATAAACTTGGAACATTTATCCGTAACACCAAAGTTTTAGGAAACCGCAATGATATTCCACGCTTAGTAGAAGAATTGGCAGTTGATCAAGTAACGATTGCTATCCCTTCCTTAAATGGTAAGGAGCGAGAGAAGATTGTTGAAATCTGTAATACTACAGGAGTGACTGTCAATAATATGCCTAGTATTGAAGATATTATGGCGGGAAACATGTCTGTTAGTGCCTTTCAGGAAATTGACGTAGCAGATCTTCTTGGTCGACCAGAGGTTATTTTGGATCAGGATGAGTTGAATCAGTTTTTCAAAGGGAAAACAATTCTTGTCACAGGAGCAGGCGGCTCGATTGGTTCAGAGTTATGTCGTCAAATTGCTAAGTTTACGCCTCAACGATTGTTGTTGCTTGGACATGGGGAAAATTCAATTTACCTCATTCATCGAGAGTTGCTAGAAAAATATCGAGGTAAGATTGAGTTCGTCCCTCTCATCGCAGATATTCAAGACAGAGAGTTGATTTTTAGCATAATGTCTGAGTATCAACCTGATGTTGTTTATCATGCTGCAGCACATAAGCATGTTCCTTTGATGGAATATAATCCACATGAAGCAGTGAAGAATAATATTTTTGGAACGAAGAATGTGGCTGAGGCGGCTAAAACTGCAAAGGTTGCCAAATTTGTTATGGTTTCAACAGATAAAGCTGTTAATCCGCCAAATGTTATGGGGGCGACTAAGCGGGTAGCAGAAATGATTGTTACTGGCTTAAATGAAACAGGACAAACACAATTTGCTGCAGTAAGGTTCGGAAATGTTTTAGGTAGTCGTGGAAGTGTTGTTCCTCTATTTAAGGAACAAATCAAAAAAGGTGGTCCAGTTACCGTTACTGACTTTAGGATGACTCGTTACTTCATGACTATTCCAGAAGCCAGTCGTTTGGTTATCCAAGCAGGACATTTGGCAAAAGGCGGAGAAATCTTTGTCTTGGATATGGGTGAGCCTGTACAAATTCTGGAATTGGCAAGAAAAGTTATTCTGCTGAGTGGTCATACTGAGGAAGAAATTGGAATTGTTGAATCAGGTATTCGTCCTGGGGAAAAACTCTACGAGGAATTACTATCAACAGAAGAACGTATCAGCGAACAGATTTATGAAAAAATATTTGTAGGTCGCGTTACAAATAAACAATCGGATATTGTCAATTCATTTATCAATGGATTACTCCAAAAAGATAGAAATGAATTAAAAGATAAGTTGATTGAATTTGCTAAACAAGAATAAGAAAGTAAAAAAATATTTTTACTTTCCTAGAGTTTAAACGATGTTTAGGCTCTAGGATGGTTGAAATACTTAATGAATATAATATTGGAGAGTCGGTTCCAAGATATTTAAAATTTAGTAAATTTGCTTTACATTATTAGGAGACTATCGGCTTTTATAGATGTGAATGAGTTGATAAGAATAAAATGAAAAATGGAGATGAAAATGTATCCAATTTGTAAGCGCATTTTAGCAATCATTATTTCAGGAAGTGCTATTGTTATTCTAAGTCCAATCTTATTATTGATTGCATTGGCAATTAAATTAGATTCTAGAGGTCCGGTACTATTTAAACAAAAACGAGTTGGTAAGAATAAAAAACACTTCATGATTTATAAATTCCGCTCTATGTATGTAGATGCTCCAAGCGATATGCCAACCCATCTTTTGAAGGATCCTACAGCGATGATTACAAAAGTAGGAGCTTTTCTACGAAAGACTAGTCTCGATGAATTACCTCAGCTATTCAATATTTTCAAAGGAGAAATGGCCATTGTTGGTCCACGTCCAGCCCTATGGAATCAATACGATTTGATTGAGGAGCGAGATAAATATAGAGCAAATGACATTCGTCCAGGTCTGACTGGTTGGGCTCAAATTAATGGCCGTGATGAGTTAGAGATTGATGAAAAGTCAAAATTAGATGGCTACTATGTTGAGAATATGGGGCTTCTGCTTGATATTAAGTGTTTTTTTGGAACGTTTATTAGTGTAGCAAAAAGTGAAGGTGTCGTCGAAGGCGGAACGGGGCAGAAAGGGAAGTCATGAAAAGAGTATTGATAACAGGAGCAAACTCATATATTGGAACTTCGTTTGAAGAATACGTAAAAAATAAGGATAGCAATTTTGAAATTGATACCCTTGATTTATTAGATCCAAATTGGGAAGAGTTTGATTTTTCAGGCTATGACTCCTTGTTTCACGTGGCTGGAATCGCACATTTTTCAAAAGATGAAAGTCAGAAACAACTTTACTATGATGTTAATACAGAATTAACCTATAAAGTTGCCTCCAAAGCTAAACTGTCGAATGTACAACAATTTATCTTTATGAGCAGCATCATCGTCTATGGTGATAGTTCAAGTTCAGAAAGGATTATTACTAGAGAAACAGTTCCAACTCCTTCTGATTTTTATGGAGATAGTAAGTGGCAAGCAGAAAAAAAACTGTCAGGCTTAGCCAATGATGACTTTAAAATTGTTATCGTTCGTCCTCCGATGATTTATGGAAAAGGATCGAAGGGAAATTATCCTCGGCTTGCCAAATTAGCACGAACATTGCCAGTATTCCCAAAATTTTCAAATAAACGGAGTATGCTACATATTGACAACTTGTGTGCCTTCATCGAAGGAGTTATTATAGCGGGAGAGCGGGGAGTCTTCTTTCCTCAAAATAAAGAATATGTATGTACCTCAGATTTAGTGAAAAGGATCGCTGCTTCTCATGGAAAAAAAATCTATCTGGTATCCATTTTCAATCCCTTCATCAAGTTATTGTTTCATTTTGATACAGTGAAGAAAGTATTTGGAAACTTAGTTTATGAGCAGGAAATAAGCCAATATACTTTTGAGTATCAGTTAAATGATTTTGAAGAGACTATTAGATTAACGGAAGAATAATTAATGAGGTGATTGTTTGAAAAAACATATCTTAGTAGTATCTCAGTACTTCTACCCAGAACAGTTTAGAATTAATGATATTTGTACAAAATTAGTAGAAAGAGGCTACAAGGTTACGGTTTTGACAGGAATTCCTAACTATCCTTCGGGCTCCTACTACGATGGGTATCACTTTTTCTCAAAAGGAGAGGTTTTCAATGGGGTAGAGATTTTAAGAATACCTTTAATTCCTAGAGGAAAAAGTAAGATTGGGCTAGTTCTAAATTACTTCAGTTTTGTTTTATCAGGATATGTTTGGACAAAATTGACTAAAGTAGACGCTGATGCAGTATTTATTTACGAGGTCTCTCCGATGACACAGGCGCTACCAGGGATATGGTATAGTTTTAAACGGAATATACCTGTACTGCTTTATGTAATGGACTTATGGCCCGAAAATGTTCAAATTGTAGGAGGAATCCGTAGTGTACAGGTTATTAAGTATTTAGACAGAATGGTCGATTATATTTACCATAATGTAGACAAAATATTGACTTCCTCTCAAAGTTTTCTGAAAAAAATTAAACAGAGGGGAATTGAACAGCATAAATTAGTATTTTGGCCTCAATATGCAGAAGATTACTATTCACCAGTGAAAGTGCACATAGAAAATGAAATAGTTTCTGGGAATAGTTTAAATATTACGTTCGCTGGAAATATAGGAGAAGCACAGGGCTTAGGAATTTTACCAGAGGTTGCTCTTGAGTTGAAGAATACTGATGTGCCAGTTATGTTCAATATTATTGGTGAAGGTCGTTATAAGAGCACATTGATACAGGAAATTGAGCGTTTAGAAGTAAAAGAATATTTTAATTTTATCGGTCAAAGAAAACCAGAAGAAATTCCTTATTACTTTGCTAATAGTGATGCTTCGCTGATTATTCTTGCTCAAAATGAGCTATTTGATATGACTATACCGGCTAAGTTGCAATCGACTATGGCATGTGGCATTCCAATTATTGCTTCATTGAATGGAGAAGCCGCTCAGATCATTAAAGAATCCCAAGCTGGCTTAGTCAGTGAAGCTGGAGATGTTAGAGGGCTCATTGATAATATTTTAGAGTTTTCAAAACTCACTCCTAACAAGAAGGAAATTTTTGGAATGAATGCACTACACTATAGTGAGACCTATTTTAACAGAGAAAGTTTGTTGGATGAGTTGGAAAAACTGGTATCAGAATAATGAGTAGTTTGAAGAGTGAAAAAGTTATGAAAATTTTACAGATAAATACGGTAATCTCATATGGTTCTACGGGGATTATTTGTCAAAATATAGCGCGAGGTCTAATTGCGAACGGGCATGATTGTTTGACGGTATATGGACGTGGAAATGATGTTGAAGATATTCCTACAAAGAAAATTGGGAATAAGTTTGAGCAAGGACTTCATTATTTACGTAGTCATTTTTGGGATCAACATGGGTTAGGTTCTCGTTTTGCAACACGGCAGTTAATACAAATTATCAGAGATTACCAACCAGATGTTATTCATTTGCATAATATTCACGGTTATTATGTAAACTATAGGATTTTATTTGAAGAATTGCGCGCATTGGCTATTCCAGTTGTTTGGTTATTGCATGATCAATGGGCAATTTCTGGAGGTGCGGCCTATATTGAGAATAATATCCAGATTGTGGATGGAAGGCCTATAAAGATAGTTAGAACACAAGAAGAAAAGAAGCAGTACCCATCTGTAGCACGAATATCATTTAGTCGTTTTGAACAAAATATTCGTGATAAATATCAGGTTATTACTGCAATGACTAATTTGACTCTTGTAACACCTTCTTGTTGGTTGACTCGCTTTGTTGAAGATTCATTTCTTAAAAAATTTCAGGTGTTGACTATCTACAATGGTATGGATACAAGACAGTTTAGCGTTGATTTACCCAGTAAAACAGAAAAAATCAATATTTTAGGAGCGGCCAGTGTTTGGGATGAAAGAAAAGGACTGAAATATTTTTGTCAGCTAGCTGAAGACCTTGGTGATAATTTTCAGATTACACTGATAGGTGTCGATGATAGCACGTCACTGCCATCCAATATTATAAAAGTTGGTAGACTAAACAGTTCTCAGATGGTTCACTATTATAATCAAGCGGATATTTTTGTGAATCCGACATTGGGTGACAATTTTCCATCTGTTAATGTGGAGGCTCAATTATGCGGGACACCAGTTATCACCTTTGATACTGGTGGAAGTAGCGAGAGCATATGCAGGGAGACAGGGAAAGTCATAAAAAAAGGGGATTACAAACTTCTGTTACAAAGTTTGCTTTCCATAAAAAACAAGGATTATCAAACAGCCAAAACGACTCGAAAACATGCTGAGAAATTTAGCACAGATGTAATGGTTAATAAATACATTGAATTATTTAGAAATCTTCTATAATATTAGGTGCACTAAACCAAGGAGGGATTGCCAATGAGTTATAGCAAAGGAGTTCCTAGAATTTTATACGTTAGTGGAGGAACTATTGATAATGGTGGGATTTCTACCTATATGAGAAATTACTATCGAAATATAGATAAAAGTAAGCTACAGATAGACTTTTTGGTGCATGGAGAGAAATCAGTCCATGATGATGAGATCATCTCACAAGGTGGTATGATTTACTACGCCCCTATCAAGCGAGACAACCCTATAGAAAATACAAAAATAGTTACCAAAATTTTGAAAAGCGGAAAATATTCAGTAGTTCATGCACATATGGATGGAATGAATGGTCTATTTCTTAGGCAGGCAAAGAATTGCGGAATACCAATTAGAATTTCTCATAGTCACAACACTGATTTTCTTACTAGCAATTTATTAAAGCTTTTATTGCATAAGTTTAGTAGATTATTAATTGGAAGATATGCAACAGACTTGTGGGCTTGTTCAGAAGAGGCAGGTAGATGGCTGTACGGAAAGAATCAGTTTCAATTAGTCAGAAATGCAGTTACTATTAAAAATTTTGAATTTTCTGCCGCAACTAGACAGAGGATTAGAAAAGAATTTGGTTTTGAAGGTAAATTCGTTATCGGTCACATAGGCAAGTTGTCCTACCAAAAAAATCAATCCTTCCTAATTGATATTTTTGATAAATTTCAAAAAATAAATGAAGATTCTATATTGGTATTGGTAGGAGAAGGAGAAGATAAACTTTTGTTACAAGAAAAGGCTAATCGGTTAGGTCTTTCCTCTAAAGTCTTTTTTTTAGGAGAGAGGGATAATGTTTCGGACTTACTCAATGCTTTTGATGTTTTTGTTTTTCCTTCCCGTTTTGAAGGATTAGGGATTGTGGCAATCGAAGCTCAAACAAATGGGTTGTACTGCATATGTTCTACAAAAGTGCCTAAGGAAGTAAATATTACAGGAAATGTGATTTTTCATAATTTGGAAGAATCCGTAGATGAATGGGTCGATTCAATCCGTAATATTTCTACAAGAGATATAAATTCGAAAGAAAAAGTGTTCAATGCTGGTTACGATATTGAGTTTGCTGCTAGAGAATTAGAAAAAAAATATTTAGAATTAGTGGAAAAATGAAAAAAGTATTATTTATAACTAATATCCCATCACCATATCGAATTGCTTTCTACTCATTATTAGGGCATTACGTTGATTTAACCGTTATTTTTGAAGCGCGTGGAGCTTCAGGAATTAAATTTAATTATTATGATGAATATAAGAATTTTAAGGCTATTTTCTTGTCGGACGGAGATATTAATGAAAGAAAGATAAATTTTGGGATTTTTAAATATATAAGAAAAGGTTATTTTGATTATATATTTTTGACAAACTACGGATATGCTACAGAGCTTGCTGCCTATTTAAAATGCATTTTCTGCAAAATTGATTTCAATTTAGAAGTAGATGGTAGTAAATTTAGTAACGAAAGTAGGTTGAAATTTCTATTTAAGAAATTTTTATTCTCCAAGCCTAAAAAAATTTTTAGCCCTAGTCAAACTACAGATTCTTTTTTTAGAAATTATGGAGTTTCTTCAAAGAAAATTGTGCGCTACAATTTTACTTCAATAACAAAGAGTCAAATATTGAATGAGCCAATCAACATTGAAACAAAAAATGAATTGAAAAGAGAACTGGGGTTAAAAGAAATTCCAACAATATTATTTGTAGGTAGGTTAATTAAGCGTAAAAGAGCGGACTGGCTGTTAGAAACATTACAGCTAATAGATAGAAATATTCAATGCGTAATAATTGGGACAAGCATAGATAGCTCGTATAAAGAATTACTAGAAAAACTTGCTTCCAAAGTATCCGATGTACATTTTATTGAGTTTTTAAATACAGAGGAGTTGGAGAAATATTATAGGGCAACGGATTTATTTGTATTTCCAGCAGTTAATGAAGTATGGGGATTGGTAGTTAATGAAGCAATGGCCAAAGGTCTCCCCGTTATTTCAACAATTGGTTGTGTTGCAGCAACAGAATTAATAAAAAATAGTTTCAATGGTTATGTTTTGTCAGAAAATAGGGATTCTGTGAACCTATCATTTTTTATTCAAGAAGCTTTAGATAATCTAGATACTATGGGAAAAAATAGTTTGCAATCAGTAAGAGAGTATTCAATAGAAAAAATGGTTTCTCAACATTTACAATATATGGGGGTGGATTTTGAAAATTTCAGTGGCGATGACAACATTTAACGGAAAAGACTATCTTGTACAACAGTTAGACTCAATTCGTATTCAGACAGTAGCACCACAAGAAGTGGTTATTGTAGACGACTGTTCTACAGATGGAACGATTGAGTTAATTAGTGAATATATAAAAAATTATCAACTTGAGCATTGGAAATTGATAGTAAACAGAGAAAATGTTGGATGGAGAAAAAATTTTAGAAAGGCTCTATCATTCACTTCTGGAGAAATTGTATTTTTAGCGGACCAAGATGATATATGGAATAAAACTAAGGTAGAGGAGACAGTTTTACAATTTTTAAATGAAAAAAATGCAGAAGTCATAGTAACTAATTATGATGTATTGTACGATGGCAGAAAAGAAAGAGTTCGAATAAAAAATATTAATAAAGATGATAGGACATTGAAACGTATCAAGTTTACATATAGAACGATATACGTTTTGCGACCAGGTTGTACTTTTGCTATCAAAAGGAGTATTCTTGATATGATGAGACAATTTGATGATCCGATTCATGCTCATGACTGTATTATTTGGAACTTAGCAATTATAAGAAATTCATTATATATATTTAATAGAAAACTTATTTATTTTAGAAGACATATAAATAGTGCTTCCACACCAGTATCGGGGTTGAGCAGGGAGAGGCGAGCGAGTGAAATAAGATTAGCAGAAGATTTGTCACACTTTCTAATCAAGGTTGAAAAGCATGTAAATGTAAATAGTAATTACTTTTACTCTCACAAACTTCAAAGAATAGTAAATTTTTTAAAAAAACGTCGAGAAATTATTTTAGATGGGAATATCTTGCAATTACTTATGTTCCAATTTAAGTCATTCTATTTCTATCCGACATTAAGGAATTTATTGTCTGATATTTTGGTTTTTTTGATGCCATAAATTAAAAATCATGTTAGTCATCTATATGAGTGTTGCTCTAGGTAGCAGAAAGGTAAGATTATGAAAAAAATAAAAGGGAAAATGCAACAATTGTATGCTATAAATATAAACTACGGCTGCTACCTAGCGTTATTAGAAGGAATATCAGCCGTTTTAGGTCAACGGAGTAGACTAGGAAAATATTTTTTTTATAGAAAACACGAAGCCGCTAAACAATATTTATGTAAAAAATATAAAGCAATTATTGATAAGTATAGAGAAGAGGAATATTGTGAGAGTGTAGTTGATTTTAACAGAATTTGGTTTTTTTGGTGGCAAGGAGAGCAAAGTATGCCAGAAGTTGTTAAATTGTGCTATCAAAGTCTACATAATTACTATGACCAGTCGAATATTTTTTTGATTACTCAAGAAAATGTTCACAACTATATTGATATTCCTGATTCAATATTAAAAAAAGTTAACAATAGAAACTTCACACTTACGATTTTTTCTGATTACATTAGATTATCTCTATTGTCAAAATATGGGGGTATCTGGTTAGATTCTACTATTCTCTTGACTAATGCTCTAAACGAGGATGATAATGCTTATTTTTTTAGTATAAATTATGGAAATCCAGCAATGGCTTACCATGTGTGTATGGGAAAATGGATGACATCTCTTATCGGTGTAGGTAAAAATACAGGGATAGAGTTCTGTCAGGAGTTGTTTGAGGTTTATTTTTTAACAGAGAGTACTCATCTGACCTACCTTCTCTTGGATTGTGTATTGGCATTAGCTTATGAAATATTTCCAAGTTTTAAAGAATCAATTGATCGAGTAAAGATAGAAAATACGCAGGTTGGAAGGTTAGATCAGTTATTAAAAGGTTCTTCCGATAGAGAACTGTCTACTATTTTAGAGGAGCAATCCATTCACAAACTGTCTTATAAGTCTATATATAATAAAAGAAATTATGAGTATTTAAAAAGAATTGTAGAGAGAAGTAATGAATAAAATAGCGAAAAACTATATATATAACATGGTTTACCAACTTCTTACTTTGGTCATACCGTTATTAATGACACCATATATTTCAAGGGTGTTAGGAGCCTCGCAACTTGGAATTTACGATTATAGCAACTCTGTTGTAACTCTAGTTGTTACGATATCACTGCTTGGAGTAGGACATTACGGCAGTAGGGAGATTGCTTATGTTAGGGATGATGGGCCGCTCCTATCAAGAACTTTTTGGAGCATTTTATTAACACAATTTTTTTTAGGGTTAGTATGTTTTGGAGTTTTTTGGGGAGTAGCAATCTCATCTAATTATTATATATATACTATTTCTTTTGGTTTTTGGGTTCTAGGGACAATTATCGATTGCACATGGATATATGTAGGGGTGGAGGATATGGAACATGCAGTGGTAAAAAATATCATTGCAAAATTATTGTTCATACTAGGGACATTATTATTTGTCAAGACACCCGATGATTTGATGATATATATTTTTTTAAATGGATTATCTGTTCTGTTAGCGAATATATTAGCCTATTCTAGCTTGAGAAAATATATTTCAAAACCAACTTTTCATATATCTCTGATTTGGAGACATATCATAGGTTCTTTAAAATTATTTTTACCAGTAGTTGCAACTCAATTACTACTCTCGATTAATAAAATTATTCTAGGTACTCTAGTTACGGATATAGCTGATGTAGCATACTATGGAAATGCGGAGAAGATTGTTCAAATACCATTATCGTTAATCATGGTTATGAATACAGTAATGATGCCAAGATTAGCTAATGAGTTTCGTAATAAAAATAGAGATAATATTGAGAGATATATGGCGTTATCTTCAGGCTTTTCAATTTTTTTGTCTGTCCCATTAATGGTAGGCATATTTATTATTTCTGACTCCTTTATTCCATGGTTCCTAGGTTCAGAATTTATTAGTTCTATATCTATAGTAAAAATGTTGACGCCTATTATTCTGTTCAACACTTTGTTGGGTATTTCAGGAAATCAGTATTTGGTTGCTACAAATAAAATGAAGCCTCTCTTAATCTCAAATATCTTATCTGCAGTAACTAATATAGTTTTAGATTTAATCTTAGTTCCATATTTTGGTATATATGGAATATGTATCGCCACAATCGTTGGACTATTGGTGGCACTATGTATCCAGTATAATACTATAAGGAAAGAAATCAGTATTTTATTTATATTTCGTTATCTAATTAAGTATTTATCAATGGCCTTGGTTATGGGATTAGTCATAAAGGTTTTATTCTTTAATGCAGAAAGCGTTATCGCTACTACAGCTTTTCAAGCTTTAATTGGTTTAGTTGTATATGTTTTAATAGGTATCGTGCTTGGAGATGAAATATTATTTAAATTGTATAATCAGTTTACAAAGAGCTTTGGGAGAAAATCATGATATCACTTTTGTTTTACTTTATGTTTTTTGTTAATTTATTTCTTGTGGTAAACAAAAAGAGTTCAAAAACAATAGCTAGTATATCCTGGGTAATTTTGTTATTTGTATATGGTGGTAATATTAGGGCTGGTTTTTCAGATTTAACTTATTACAGACAACGTTACTATGAAAATCTTAATTCGATTATTTTTGATGATAAAGGGTATGTATGGTTGGCAGACTTCTTTTCTCACAATGATGTATCTTTCCAAGTGTTTTTGGCAGTCATTTTTATTATTTCATCAATCTCTATTTATTTTATCGCTAAAAAACTGCAATGTAACTATAATTTGTTAATATTACTCTTTTCGTTGTTTTATTTTTTCTATAGTTTAGAGGTTATTCGTTTTTTTATTGCAAATAGTATCGCTTTGGTTGCATATTATTGGTTATTTCATCAAAAAAGGTTATTTTTTATTTTAGGAATGATTATAGCTTATTTTTTCCATGCCTCAATTATTTTTTTGCTACCATTTGTTTTCTTCTATTCTATTAAAGATGGAAATAAAAAAATCAGCTTACTAATAGTCGTCTCGGTATTTTTAATTGTTATGAATTTACTGAATGGGAATCAATCAAGTTATTTGATAGGTTTATTCGGTCCAATTTTTAATAGTGATAGTTTGAAAGAGCGTATTCAATTTTATACAGGTGCTTCAACAAGATTAGGTTTTTTGATATATTATCTGTATTTTATATTTAATATGGTGACAATTTATCATATTCGAAAAATTAGCTATCATATTGAGAATCTTCCCTTAAATAAATTAAAGGTTGTTGCTGGGGTCTATCAGCAGAATTTATATTGTGTAATATTTCTTCCATTGATAATGTTCAATGTTACATTTTTCAGGTATATTATTTTTACTACAACTTTAAACTTTGTATGCTACGCAATGATTTTTCCTTATCTAAAGAAATCATTTAGTAAAAATAATAATCATTTAGTGATAATTCTCTCTATCACAGGTTTTACAATTTTATGGTGGATTATGAAAGAAAATGTTTTAATGTTTTATGAGGCGCTACAGGTGAATATGTTTAATTAGGAGAAAAAAATGTCATTATTTTCAGGAAAAACACTATTAATTACAGGTGGAACAGGTTCTTTCGGGAATGCTGTGTTAAATCGCTTTTTGGCGACAGATATTGCAGAAATTCGTGTTTTTTCTCGCGATGAGAAAAAACAGGATGATATGCGCCATGAATTTCAGGCTAAAATGCCCGAAGTTGCACATAAAATTAGTTTCTACTTGGGAGATGTCCGTGATTTGCAATCGGTTAAAAATGCCATGCACGATGTGGACTACGTATTTCATGCGGCTGCTTTGAAGCAGGTGCCATCTTGTGAATTTTTCCCTATTGAAGCAGTGAAGACAAATGTGATTGGAACGGAGAATGTGCTGACAGCGGCTATTGACGCAGGTGTTGAAAGTGTTATCTGTTTGTCAACGGACAAAGCTGCATATCCAGTGAATGCTATGGGAACTTCTAAAGCGATGATGGAAAAAGTTGTTGTGGCTAAGAGTCGAACAACTACAAAAACGAAAATCTGTTGTACTCGTTATGGAAATGTTATGTGTTCACGTGGTTCCGTTATTCCTCTCTGGATTGATCAGATTAAATCAGGTCAGTCACTGACAATCACAGATGGTAGCATGACACGTTTTATCATGAGCCTGGAAGAAGCTGTGGATTTGGTCCTTTTTGCTTTTGAAAATGGGGAACCAGGAGATATTCTTGTTCAGAAGGCTCCTGCTTGTACGATTCAAACACAAGCAGAAGCAGTGTGTGAGTTGTTTGGAGGAGATAAAGAAGCGATTCGTGTCATTGGGGTTCGTCATGGGGAAAAAATGTATGAAACCTTATTGACAAATGAAGAATGCGCCAATGCAATTGATTTAGGTGATTTCTATCGAGTTCCTTGCGACAATCGCAATTTGAATTATGATAAATATTTCAATCAAGGAGATGTTGATCGTAATCCACTGACAGAATTTAATAGCAATAATACAGAGTTGTTATCAGTAGAACAAACCAAGGAAAAAATTGCTTCCCTGGCCTACATTCAAGAAGAAATGGCAAAGTTAGGAAAATAGGAATGACAAAATATACAGAAGTAAATTGGAAAAACAATGGCAAGTTAAAACTCTTGATTATTGTTGGAACTCGGCCAGAAATCATTCGCCTATCAGAGGTTATTAAGAAAACTCGTCGTTATTTTGATGTAGTTCTAGCCCATACTGGTCAAAACTATGATTACAATTTAAATGGTATTTTCTTTCACGATTTGAATTTGGAAGATCCAGAGGTCTATCTGAATGCGGTAGGTAGTGATTTGGGTGAGACCATGGGAAATATTATTGCAGAAAGCTATAAGCTAATGGTTGCGATTCAACCAGATGCAGTACTTGTTCTAGGTGATACCAACTCTTGTCTTTCTGTTATTGGTGCTAAACGCCTGCATATTCCTATCTTCCACATGGAAGCTGGAAACAGAAGTAAGGATGAGTGTTTACCTGAAGAGACCAATCGCCGTATCGTAGATATTATTTCTGATGTCAATATGGCTTACTCTGAGCATGCCCGTCGTTATCTGGCTGACAATGGCTTACCTAAGGAGAGAACCTATGTAACAGGTTCGCCGATGGCTGAGGTTTTGAGGGTGAATTTAGAAAAAATTGAGTCTTCGGATATCCATCAGCGTTTGGGTCTTGAAAAAGGGCGCTATATTCTGTTGTCTGCGCACCGTGAAGAAAATATTGATACCGACAAGAACTTCATCAGTTTGTTCACTGCTGTAAATAAGATGGCTGAGAAATACGATATGCCAATTCTGTATTCTTGCCATCCACGCAGTAAAAACAAGCTGGAATCATCAGGTTTTGTTTTGGATAAACGTGTTATCCAGCATGAGCCGTTAGGATTCCATGACTATAATTGTTTACAGATGAATGCTTATGCTGTCGTTTCTGATTCAGGAACTCTACCAGAAGAATCGAGTTTCTTAACTTCAGTTGGCAAGCCTTTCCCGGCAGTTTGTATTCGGACCAGTACAGAGCGCCCAGAAGCCTTAGATAAGGCAGATTTCATTCTTTCTGGAATTGATGAAATTGGTCTTCTGCAGGCAGTTGATGTGGCTGTAGCTATGAATGAGCACAAACATTTAGGGTTGCCAGTACCTGATTATGTGGATGAAAATGTTTCAGATAAGGTTGTAAAAATCATTCAGTCCTACACTAGCATCGTCAATAAGATGGTTTGGCGCAAATACTAAGGAGACTTCCTATGAAAATTTTAGTAACGGGCGCAAAGGGAATGGTTGGAACAGCATTGGTAAATCACTTGAAGACGATTCAAAGTGGAAAAAACAGAACGCGACCCAATATCCATATCCAGTCCATTTTTGAATATGATATAGACTCGACGATTGAGGAATTAGAGCAATATTGCCAAGAGGCGGACTTTGTTTTTAATCTTGCGGGTGTGAATCGTCCAGAGAATATCGAAGAATTTATGCAGGGCAATTTTGGCTTTACCAGTCAGCTATTGGAACAGCTCAAAAAGTACAATAGTAAGGCCCCTATCATGTTATCTTCTTCTATCCAGGCAACCTTAATTGGGCGCTATGCTGAGGGAGAATATGGGAAAAGCAAGCTGGCAGGAGAGGAATTATTCTTTCAACATGGCCAGGAACAGGGAGTAAAAGTAGCAGTTTACCGTTTCCCAAATTTGATGGGGCATTCCAGACCCAATTATAATTCGGCTGTATCAACATTTTGTTGGGCGATTGCTAATGATCAACCTTATTCTGTTTCAGATCCCAAGGCGGAAGTCGAACTGCTCTACATTGATGATTTAGTAGATGGTATGTTGGATTTGTTGGAGGGCAAGGAAGTTTATTGTAACTATGAGGGGCTAACTCCAGTTGAGGATACTAATGGCAAATATGCTTGGATTCCAACCACTCATCGTGTTACCTTGGGAGAAATTATTGCTCTCTTGCAATCCTTCAAGCAACAACCATTGACTTTAATGATGCCTAAGATACCAGCCGATTCCTTTGCGAAAAAACTATTTTCACTCTATCTGACTTACTTGCCGACAGAAAAGTTCAAATATGGTCTAAAAATGAATGTGGATGATAGAGGTTCTTTCACGGAGTTGTTACACACAGCTGATTGTGGTCAGGTTAGTATCAATATTAGCAAGCCAGGTATTACCAAGGGGCAACATTGGCACAGTAGCAAGTGGGAGCAATTTATAGTAGTTAGTGGCAGAGGTCTGATTCAGCAGAGAAATATTGTCACAGGTGAATTTGTGGAATTTGAAGTATCTGGAGACACTATTGAATCCATTTACATGATTCCTGGTTGGACTCATAATATTATTAATCTATCAGATACAGAAAATTTAGTTACAGTTATGACCTGCAATGAGATTTTTGATCCAAATCGACCAGATACCTTTTTTGAAGAAGTTTAATAAAGTGACAGTTTTCTTGAATATATAGTAAAATTCTCCTAATTATGGAACATAACTACGATTAATAATTTCTATGTGGTGTTTGGAATAGTTCTTTTCCAACTCTTTATCAAGAATGATATGTTTTGGTAGTCCGGAATGTTTTCAGAATAAGTATTGAAGAGTCAGCTAGAATATGAGGGTTAATTGTATTTTTTGAAGTTTTACTATAATCACAATTGTTATTTTTAATGGATTCATTTTATATCTTAGATAGGCAAGGGTTGTGGAGATGTTTTAAGAGTAGCACTGATAAATGGTTGATAATGGTTGCATATTTTGTAACCGCCCAATAACGGAGTATATTGAAAAACGTTCCAAAGCATAAAACTCTGGAACGTTTTTTATGGTAACTGCCTAATAACAAGGCATCTATCCAATCACTCCCTCCTCCAGTATACTGTTATAAAAAACAAAACTGGAGGATTTTTTATGTCACACCCCATCGTCCCATTGACTGTTCCCCAATCTCGCCGCTTTGAGAAGAAAGGCAGAAATGATATTCTGATGAAAATTCGTCTCGGAAAAGTGGAAGTCACATTCTTTCAATCTATCAACCAAGAAATATTAGAAACAATCTTGGATAAGGTACTGTTCTATGACAATCCGGCTCAGTGATTTAGGACAAGTTTACTTGGTTTGCGGTTACTTATGTATGAAGTAGTGGTGTGATTTGGTTAAGAGGATTATGCTCACTTAGAATTTCTACCTGCTTGCTTTGAGAGACATGAGTGTAGATTTGTGTCACATTGATGTTACTGTGACCCAGTAAATGTTGTATTTGTCGAATATCGACACCATTATCAAGTAACATAGTTGCAAAACTATGTCGAAACATATGTGGAGTGATATGTTTTTTCAGTTGTAGCGAGTGAGAAATATTTTTCAGAATTAAGCGCACACTTTGTTCTTTAAGATGATCATCGTTTTTCACACCGGTAAATAGATAACTAGAATGACCACAATGATGCGCTATATAGTCTTCAAGTAACGAAAGTGTTTCATCGTTTCCAATATAGAGTAATCGCTCTTTCTTTCCTTTTCCGAGTATTTGAATGGTTCTATTTTCCAAATTGATATTATCAAGTTTTAAATTACATAATTCAGAGATGCGTAGCCCAGTTGATAAAAGTAGCGAGATAAGGAGTAGATTTCGCATAGCTTTCCGCTTAGAATGCCTATTTTTAGAATTTTCTATTTGTTGGTGGGCGAAACAATATATTTTTTGTAAATCTTTCAAGGAAATCGTTTTAGGAAGCTTTTTCTCTTCCTTGTAGTGGAGTCGAAGCTGATGGAAGGGATTTTTTGAAATTAGTTTTTCTTCTTCCAGAAATTTATAGTATGATTTAAGACTAGCAATCTTACGTTTTAGCGTGCTAGTCTTTTTTATATGTTGGTTGAGAAAAGTAAGATAGGACCTAATATCATTGGTCCCAAAGTTATAATACTGATGTAAATCAGATTTGTATGCTCGGATAGTATGAGAACTAAGTCGTCTTTGAATAGCACAAAAGTCAAGATATCTCTGGATAGTGTCGTAATTCATAATATAATCTCCTTAATATGTCGTAATAAAGCTATTATATACGATAATTTATCAATTTACTAATGATAATAAATTGTTATCGGTAGGAAAATGCTATGAATATATGGATTGTTGATAAAATTCTTTCAAAAAAATGTCTATGGGGCATTATTTTTACATGCTGGATTTTTTTTGGAATAATTCTATCAATTTTTGACTCTTCGCTGAAGAATAACTATGTATACGTACTCGGTGTAAATCTTTTGCTATTTGCACAGATTGTAACGTATCATTGCCTAATGAGGAAAGAAGATCTACTTTCATTGTCTATTTCAGGTATTACTATTGATGGATATTCGCTATTTTCGATATGTAACAGATTTGGAACTTATCTACAAAAATGGTATAGTATCATTATTTCTATAGCAATCGGAATTATCTATATCATTTCATTGATTTTGCTAAAAGTATTAATGTGGAATAAAGTTATTACAGTATACGGTAGTATTACTTTAATCTTTACAGTTTTTATTGCAATACAACTATACTTAAAGTATATATTTTACATTCTTACTTTAAGAAAAATTGCAAATCTAGAATTTAGTACATTTACTCCAATTTCTCTTCATAATCCATCTGAGACTACTTGGATTGTTAAATTCACAGACACAATGAGCACTTTTGGTAATTACTTTGGTGTCCTTGGGATTGCTTATACTTTATTATTTTATTTAACAACTCCTTTATCAGCTATATCATTTTCAAATAATAAACTAAATATAAATACGTCTAATGATACTGTATTCATAATAACATGGGGAATTATCGCTATATTAATTGGTTTGGGTTATATATTGTTTGATTATCTATGGAAAAATTATATCAAGATAATTATAAAAAAAATAAAGAGAAATAGACTTTTAGAATATGACAATATCCCGAATCAACAATCACAATTAAATAAAGACTTTATCGATCTCTTTAATTTATATAGAGACACACCTAATTTCCCTGAATTATTCAACGGGCAATACGTAAATCCTCTTGGTTATATTCCAGTTATAATCAACCTGTATAACGTAATAATACCTTTTCTATCACAATAATAACTGAACAAAAACCTAGAAACATTAAGTTGTTTTCTAGGTTTTTAATTGATACTTGCCCTTGTTTTAGCTAAATTTATAGCATAGTCAATAAAGAATGATAAGCGTTGCACATTCATAGTTTCTCCTAAAATATTTAAATTATTCTGTATATCTAATTCAATACAATAAATTTCTTTTTTTATTGAATCCAATATGTTATATTTATTCAATAAATTATCCAGAATAGAGTACCTTCCGCAATCAAGTTCGGATTTTTCTTTATAGTTAAGAGACTGTTCTAAGTATGAGTAACATAAATTTTTTCGCTGCTTGTTAATATCAAAATTCATATTTCCTTTATATTGTATGGAAAATTCAGGATTAAAAAATACTTCACAATCATTCAACAATTGAAACAGATACCCTAATTTATAACCAACTATTTCCAAATATTGATTATTGATAGATTCATTGTAGGATTTCATGCCAATCAATAAACTATTCTGTATCACTTGAGAAGTTTGATTGTCCAAAATTTTTCTAATATCTGCAATAGCTGTCTCATCGTTAATATTTAATTCACTCAATGTTCCTTGGCACATCTTAATAATCATCTGACTAAATAATCTAACAGTAGAATCATCAATATCTGACAGCATTTCTATACACTTTCCTAGTAAAAATACTGATA
The DNA here is from genome assembly GCF_019754195.1 of Streptococcus sp. 2018037. Lineage (NCBI taxonomy): Bacteria > Bacillati > Bacillota > Bacilli > Lactobacillales > Streptococcaceae > Streptococcus > Streptococcus sp. 2018037. Next base: position 107,178 of record NZ_JAIJZQ010000003.1, on the reverse strand, counting down.
TTATCAAAGCTTCATTAAGAGAATATTGTTGATGAACAGTTGGCATACCATGCCTTTTTTTATCCTGATCAATAATATCGTCAATTATAATAGAAGCCTTATGAATTAATTCGATTGCTGTAGCTGATTGATAAATAGTTTCATTTAACTCATCAGAATATAACGTATACCCATAATATGTTAATAGGGGGCGAAAACGACTTCCTCTTACAATTTGTAGGCTATTATGATATGATTCAGGCAACTCTAGTAACAATGCTTTTATTCTAGAATCAATTTCAAATAAAAAGAGTTTTTCATCCTTATTTAATTCAATTTCAGGCAAATTTTTCATAGTTCTCCTCTACCGATAACAATTTATTATCATTAGTATACCATAATCTACATTTGTTTTATAGATTTTATTAAAATTTTTATAGTAAATATTTTTAGTTTTTTGTTTCCCAAAATGTAATGTAATGTAATGGAGATTGATTTTTCACAAGTAATTGTCATAAAAATCAGAAAATATTTTATAAATATGATAAAATAGAAGTGATACTAGTTTGAGGTAAGGATATGAAATTAAGAAGAAGCGTAGAAAAACTACAGGGTGTGATTCGTGTCCCAGGTGATAAATCAATCAGTCATCGTTCTATTATTTTTGGTTCCCTTGCAAAAGGTGTTACCCGTGTTCACGATATTTTGCGTGGAGAAGATGTCTTGTCAACCATGCAGGTCTTTCGTGATTTGGGTGTGAAAATTGAAGACAATGGTGATATTGTTGAAGTACACGGTGTTGGTTTTGATGGTCTTCAAGCACCCAAAAATGATTTGGATATGGGAAATTCTGGAACTTCGATTCGTTTGATTTCAGGCGTTTTAGCAGGTCAAGATTTTGAGGCGACTATGTTTGGTGATGATTCCTTATCCAAACGTCCTATGGACCGAGTAACTATTCCACTCAGTCAAATGGGAGTAGAGATTTCTGGACAAACTGAACGTGACCTACCTCCGTTGACCATCAAAGGGAATAAGAATTTAAAACCAATTCGCTACCAACTCCCTGTAGCCTCTGCCCAAGTAAAATCAGCTTTGATTTTTGCTGCCTTGCAGGCTGAGGGAGAGTCGGTCATCGTAGAAAAAGAGTTGACTCGAAACCATACAGAAGATATGATTGTCCAGTTTGGTGGACAGTTGGAAGTCAATGGCAAGGAAATCCGCATCCAAGGTGGTCAGGAGTTTATTGCCCAAGAGATTACAGTTCCAGGAGATATTTCAAGTGCTGCCTTTTGGTTGGTTGCTGGCTTAATCGTACCAGGTTCAAAAATTGTCCTTGAAAATGTGGGAATCAATAAAACTCGGACTGGTATTTTAGATGTCATTAAAGCTATGGGCGGTAAAATGACTCTTTCTAACATAGATGAACTTGCAAAATCTGCTACCATTACAGTTGAAACGTCGGAATTGAAGGCTACGGAGATTGCAGGCGAATTGATTCCTCGTTTGATTGATGAGTTGCCAATTATTACCTTACTAGCGACTCAAGCACATGGAACAACGATTATTCGTGATGCTGAGGAGTTGAAAGTTAAAGAAACAGATCGTATTCAGGTTGTTGCAGATGCTCTAAATAGTATGGGAGCAACTATTGAACCAACAGAAGATGGTATGATTATTCACGGACCAACTGCTTTACATGGTACTGAAATCAATACATTTGGTGACCACCGTATCGGTATGATGACTGCCATTGCCGCCTTGTTGGCCAAAGATGGAGAAGTTGTATTGGAAAGAGCAGAAGCTATCAATACTAGCTATCCTGCCTTCTTTGAACACTTAAATAGTTTGATGGATTAGGAGAACGTATGCCAATCGTTTTACTTGGATTTATGGGAGTTGGAAAAACAACAACAGCACATTTGTTAAATCTCCCCGTTTACGATATGGACCATATCATTGAAGAACGGATTGGTATGCCTATTGCTGACTATTTCAATCTTGAAGGAGAGGCTTCGTTTAGACAACTGGAGACAGAGGTGTTGAAAGAATTGCTGGACTTACCTAGTAATTGTATCGTGTCAACTGGTGGTGGTGTGATTAAATCTGAAGTAAACAGAGAATTGCTGTCGGCAAATAGGGAGGACAATGTACTTCTTACTGCCTCCTTTGAAGTTTCCTATCAGAGAATTCGTAAGGATAGACAATCGCAAAGACCTCTCTTTTTACAGTGTAGTAAGGAAGAGTTTGAAGCCCTCTATCGTGAACGAATGGCACTTTATCAAGGTTTAGCCGATACTGTAATCGATACAGATAAACTGAATCCAGAACAAGTAGCAAGGAAAATTTTATGCAAGTAGCCTATCTAGGACCTCGTGGTTCTTTTACACATCAAGTGGCCCAGCAGGCCTTTCCGACTGCGGATTTGCAGGCTTTTGAAACGATTACAGAGGTTATCAAGGCCTACGAAACGGGGGAAGTTACCTATTCCGTTATTCCAGTAGAGAACTCGATTGAAGGTAGTGTTCATGAAACGATTGACTATCTCTTTCATCAGGCGGAGATTCATGCGGTTGCAGAGATTGTTCAACCGATTGCCCAACAACTGTTAGCCACGAGTGCTGATAAGGCTGTAGAGGTTATCTATTCTCATCCGCAGGCAATTGCTCAGGGGAAGAAATATATTCAGGAGCATTTTCCTCAGGCTCGTATTGAAATAACAGCTAGTACAGCCTATGCTGCTCGCTTTGTGGCAGAACACCCTGAACAACCATTTGCGGCAATTGCTCCGCAAGCGGCAGCTGTTGAATATGGACTGGAGGTAATTGCGCAAGACATCCAGGAAATTAGCGAGAATTTTACACGCTTTTGGATTTTGGGGGATAAGGCTCCGTCTATTGCCCTGGAACAAGTAGCTAAAAAAGTCAGTCTTGCACTGACATTGCCAGATAACCTGCCAGGAGCCTTGTATAAGGCTATGTCTGTTTTCTCATGGAGAGGAATCAGCTTAACAAAAATAGAAAGCCGACCCCTGAAAACGGCTTTGGGTGAGTATTTTTTCATACTGGATCTTGACAATCAGTCTGAGGAATTATTAGCCTATTCTCAAAAAGAATTGACTAGTTTAGACATAACCTATAAAGTACTAGGGAATTACCTGGTCTATATGACCAGCTAGGATGAAGACAGATGAATAAAAACAATAATATCCTAACCCATCATGAACAATTGAGGTTAGATTATTTGCAAAAAAATATCCACTACTTAAATGACAAAGAAAGTCGTGAGTTGGATTATCTATTATATAAAAAAGAGCTGAGAGAACGGCATGGAAGTCCAAGGCAATCTCTACGTAGCTTCATACCAACGGCTTACGAAGATGACTTCGAGGAAGATTATTTTGAAGAGGATGATGAGCAAGAGGAACTGTTGCCTCGCTATCCTGAACGTAGATCCAGAAAAACAAGACAAGCCAAACCTCAACGGTTTCAGTCTCCTCGTATCGAGCCCAAAGCGAAAGTACCTAAACCTAAAAAAGCTCGTAAAAAGGGTGGTTTCAAGCGCTTTATTAGTTTCGTATTGCTTGCTATAGCGCTAGTGATTGTAGCGATGGGCTATAGTTTTTTCAAAGGTATGAATAGCGTGAGTGAGAAGCCAGTAGCTGAGGTCTTCAACGGCGTAGATACATCGAATGGGACAAATATTTTAATTTTGGGAACAGACGGTCGTGTTGGCGAAAGTTCCGGTGAAACTCGAACGGATACCATCATGGTTCTAAATGTGAATAACACGGATAACAAAGTCAAACTTGTTAGCTTTATGCGGGATACCTTGGTGGATATTGAGGGATATGAATATAAACTCAATACTGCCTATACTTTGGGAGAACAGGATAATCAGCAAGGGGCTGAAGAAGTTCGGAAGGCGTTGAAGAATAATTTTGACATCGATGTCAAGTACTATGCGATGGTGGATTTTGCAACATTTGCGACAACGATTGATACACTTTTCCCTGAGGGCGTAACGATTGATGCACAGTTTTCAACTATTAATGGTGAAGTCGTTAGCTCAGTAGAAGTGCCGAATGATTTACAGCTGGAAGAAAATGCTCCTGCTTATCAAACGATTCAGGTCGGTGTACAGCAGATGGATGGTAAGACATTGCTTAACTACGCGCGCTATCGTTCGGATGATGAAGGTGATTTTGGTCGTACGAGACGTCAACAGGAAGTGTTATCTGCTGTTATGACACAGGCTAAAAATCCAATGAAACTATTCTCTGGCTCCGAAGCTATAGGTAAGGTTGTGGCGATGACTCCGACAACAGTGCCACAAAGCTTTATGTGGCTACAGGGACCAGGCCTTCTATTGGATGCGGCAAATGGTATCGAACGTGTTACAATCCCAGAAAATGGAGACTGGATTGACGACTATGATATGTATGGTGGTATGGCTCTTCGTGTTGATTTTGAAAAATACCAGCAGCGCTTGGCTGAGTTAGGCTTGCGTTAAGAAATATGGTATACTAGAAGTGACTTCGGTCACTTTTTTAGTGGTCCAAAAATAGAAAGTAGAATTATGTTAAAGAAAAACGATATTGTCGAAGTAGAAATTGTAGACTTGACCCATGAGGGGCAGGGTGTGGCAAAAATTGATGGTTTTGTCTTCTTTGTAGACAATGCTCTTCCAGGCGAGAAAATTTCCATGCGCATCTTAAAACTTAAGAAAAATATTGGTTTTGGTAAGGTGGAGCAATGGCAGAGCTTCTCACAAGACCGTAATCAGGACTTGGATTTGACCTATCTAAGAACAGGTATTGCTGACTTGGGGCATCTCACTTATCCAGCCCAACTAGCTTTTAAGAAAAAACAAGTTGAGAATAATCTACGTAAGATTGCAGGTCTGCCAGAAATAGTAGTAGCAGATACTTTGGGAATGGACAATCCTCTTGCTTATCGCAATAAGGCAGCTATTCCTGTTCGTCGTGTGAATGGGCAGTTAGAAACAGGCTTCTTCCGAAAAAATTCACATGATTTAGTTCCGATTGAGGATTTTTACATTCAACATAAGGAAATTGATGCCTTGGTTCTAGCGACACGTAACCTGTTGAGAAAATTAGACTTGAAGCCTTACGATGAAAAAGAACAGACAGGACTTGTGAGAAATATCGTTGTTCGCCGTGGTCATTATTCAGGTCAGTTGATGCTAGTTTTAGTTACGACTCGTCCGAAGATTTTCCGTGTTGAAACCCTTGTTGAGTGTTTGACAAGCCAATTTCCAAATCTTGTTTCTATCGTTCAGAATATTAATGACCAGAATACCAATGCTATATTCGGTCAAGAATTCCGTCTTTTGCATGGCAGTGAAACTATTACAGATACCATGTTGGGCAATGAATTTGAAATTTCTGCACCGTCTTTCTATCAAGTCAACACAGAAATGGCTGAAAAACTCTATCAGACCGCCATTGACTTTGCAGAATTGTCAGCAGATGATGTCGTGATTGATGCCTATTCAGGTATTGGGACAATTGGCCTCTCCTTTGCAAAACAAGTTAAGCATGTTTACGGTGTAGAAGTCGTTGAAAAGGCTGTCCTTGATAGTCAGAAGAATGCTGCTCGAAATGGCATTGACAATGTTACCTATGTCTGTGATAGTGCAGAATCCGCTATGCAAAAATGGGTGGCAGATGGAGTCAAACCAACTGTGATTTTTGTCGACCCACCACGAAAAGGTTTGACAGAAAGTTTTATCAAAGCAAGTACTTCTGTAAAACCAGAGAAAATCGTCTATATCTCTTGTAATGTGGCAACCATGGCGCGTGATATTAAACTTTATGAGGAATTGGGGTACAAATTGACGAAGGTACAGCCGACTGATTTATTTCCAAATACGCATCACGTCGAGTGTGTCGCACTGCTCGTAAAAGCCTAGAAACCTTGGAACGAAAGGGATAATGAAAAGCCTTTGTTGCAAGGCTTTTTGCTTTATGGTGGGTAAGTATCAGAGTGAGAAAATTTTTGGAATGAGTAGAAGTGATAGCTAGAAATTATCAGTTTCTATTTCCATTTACCCTGTGGGTACGTGTTTGTTTCCATTGACAAGGAGTTTGTGGGAATAGAAATGTACCCACCTTGTTTGAATCAAGTGAAGTGTAGTTGAAGGAAATCTGTTGAAAGCAATACTTCATTTTACCGAATAAGTAATAATTTAGGCAACTTCAAATCGATTAAAAAAAACTATTTTAAAGGTTAAGAGTAGACAAAAATTGTCCACTCTTTTTTGTAAACTCAATTTATCAATAAATGAAATGAGGGAATGTAAAATGAAATATTTTGAGGTTGAGTTAGAAAATCCTGATGAATTTTTAAAACTACAAACAGAAGATTTTGTGAAAGCTAATCGCTTGCTACTAAGGAAGATAATCCAGAGCGTTACAGTCTATGAAGAACACTTCGTCATATCCTTTAAATCTGGCATCGAATTGGAAGTATGAGACTCATTCCATAACTTTTATATTGAACATATCATCTTGTTGTGTTATACTATAAATTGAAGTTAAATTAGATGCTAAAAATTTGTAATTAAGAAGGAGGGATTCGTCATGTTGGTATTCCAAATGCGTAATGTAGATAAAACATCTACTGTTTTGAAACAGACTAAAAACAGTGATTACACAGATAAATAAATACGTTAGATTAATTCCTACCAGTGACTAATCTTATGACTTTTTAAACAGATAACTAAAATTACAAACAAATCATTTAACTTCTGTATTTATTTACAGATGTAATCACTTCAGGAGTGATTACATGAACAAAAATATAAAATATTCTCAAAACTTTTTAACGAGTGAAAAAGTACTCAACCAAATAATAAAACAATTGAATTTAAAAGAAACCGATACCGTTTACGAAATTGGAACAGGTAAAGGGCATTTAACGACGAAACTGGCTAAAATAAGTAAACAGGTAACGTCTATTGAATTAGACAGTCATCTATTCAACTTATCGTCAGAAAAATTAAAACTGAACACTCGTGTCACTTTAATTCACCAAGATATTCTACAGTTTCAATTCCCTAACAAACAGAGGTATAAAATTGTTGGGAATATTCCTTACCATTTAAGCACACAAATTATTAAAAAAGTGGTTTTTGAAAGCCATGCGTCTGACATCTATCTGATTGTTGAAGAAGGATTCTACAAGCGTACCTTGGATATTCACCGAACACTAGGGTTGCTCTTGCACACTCAAGTCTCGATTCAGCAATTGCTTAAGCTGCCAGCGGAATGCTTTCATCCTAAACCAAAAGTAAACAGTGTCTTAATAAAACTTACCCGCCATACCACAGATGTTCCAGATAAATATTGGAAGCTATATACGTACTTTGTTTCAAAATGGGTCAATCGAGAATATCGTCAACTGTTTACTAAAAATCAGTTTCATCAAGCAATGAAACACGCCAAAGTAAACAATTTAAGTACCGTTACTTATGAGCAAGTATTGTCTATTTTTAATAGTTATCTATTATTTAACGGGAGGAAATAATTCTATGAGTCGCTTTTGTAAATTTGGAAAGTTACACGTTACTAAAGGGAATGTAGATAAATTATTAGGTATACTACTGACAGCTTCCAAGGAGCTAAAGAGGTCCCTAGCGCCTACGGGGAATTTGTATCGATAAGGGGTACAAATTCCCACTAAGCGCTCGGGACCCCTTGTAGGAAAATGTCCTAAGTGTGGCAACAATATTGTATTAAAAAAATCGTTTTATGGTTGTTCAAATTATCCTGAATGTACCTTCACTTTAGCTGAACATTTTAGAAAGAAAAAACTCACCAAAACAAATGTAAAAGAATTACTAGAGGGAAAAGAAACCCTGGTAAAAGGAATCAAAACGAAAGATAGAAAGTCCTACAATGCCAAGGTAATGAAGTAATTAAAGATTAAAGGAGCTAATATTTTATGATAGGACCAGATAAGAAAAAACTTTATCCAAATGAAAATATAAAGACGGTTTGTTTTATAAGCAATCTACCTAAAAGACCCAATGTGGAGATTGGGGAATATACCTATTATAGCGATAATAAAAAAACACCGGAGAAATTTTATGATAATATAGAGCACCATTACGAATTTCTAGGGGATAAACTTATAATAGGAAAGTTCTGTGCAATTGCAGAGGGTGTTAAGTTTATTATGAATGGTGCAAATCATAGAATGGATGGAATTACAACCTATCCCTTTAATATCTTTGGCCATGGATGGGAAAAGGTGACTCCTACAATTGAACAACTTCCTTTTAAGGGAGATACAGTGATTGGCAATGATGTATGGATAGGTCAAAATGTTACCATTATGCCGGGTATTAAAATTGGTGATGGTGCGATTATTGCCGCTAATTCAACAGTAGTGAAAAGTGTTGAGCCATATACAATATATGGTGGGAATCCAGCTAAGTTTATCAAAAAACGCTTTAGTGACGAAAAGATTGAATTCTTGCTAAAGCTACAATGGTGGAACTGGAGCGAAGAGGAAATATTTAATAATCTTGAAATGTTAACATCCAAAGCAGGGTTAGAGCAATTCATGAAAAATTCCTAGACTTGGGGCCTTTCTACCACGGCACAAAAGGGAACTTAAATCTAGGGGGTGCTGGAATCTCGATTTAGCTCTAATTATTGCGAGCTAAAGAAGGCAAGCTTCATCTTTAGCTTTGATTGGAACAATAGACATTATATTATTAGGAGAAATAGCTTTGAGATTTATCACTTATAGATTTAATTTGAACGGAGGGATTACATGGTAAGTAAAACTGATGCCATTGAGATAATAACATATGCTGAAGAAAATGATATTAACATTTGGATAGATGGTGGTTGGGGAGTAGATGCTCTATTAGAAGAAGAAACAAGAGTACACAACGATATTGATTTATTTGTGGAAGAAAGTAATGGTAAAAAGTTTATTGAAATATTAAAAGAATATGGCTTTGCTGAAGTTATCGAAGCATATACCACCACATCTCATACGGTTTATAAGGATAGTAAAGGTAGGATAATTGATCTTCATATATTTAAATTCAACGAACAAGGATACATTGTTTTTGAGGGAGAAGCATATCCTCCAGAAGTCTTTAGCGGCATTGGGAAAATAGGCGATAAAACGGTAAGATGTATCGATGCTGAAAATCAAGTGTTATTTCATCTGGGCTATGAGCATGATGAAAATGATATGCATGATGTAAAACTATTGTGCGAGAGATTTAATATTCCTGTACCGAGTGAATACAAGTAACTGACAAATTCCGATTTAATTAGAATTTAGAGGAGGAAAAGATACGGCACGTTCTATTAAAGATTCCCTTTCTGGATTTGGAAGTGAACTGTTGGAACGAATAAGAGAAGATAGCAATGCAAGGCTAGATGAAGCTGACTTTGAAGAAAGAGTCATTGGGATTTATGCCTTAGCGAAGCAAAGGAATTTTTGCAGCAAGAAAGATACACTGAAGAAAAGTAAAGGATTCCTGTTGTAAACATCCCAAAGATAAATTTAGTTTAACGATACTAATTACATGTAAGGGAATCGACAATACTGTGCACAGATTGTCGGATGGATAAATGCATCCTCTGATAATATTGATGATGAAAGGAGGTTGTTTGATGGATTCTTTAAGAAGTATGAATAATGCATTGGAGTATATTGAAGAGCACTTAACAGAGGAAATTGATTATATTGAAGTATCTAAAATCGCATATTGTTCAGAGTATCATTTCAAGCGGATGTTTTCTTTTTTAGCAGGCATAAGTTTATCAGAATATATTCGGAGAAGAAGACTGACGTTGGCTGCACTTGATTTGAAAGATAGGGATTTGAGAATAATTGATGTAGCCGTCAAATATGGCTATAATTCGGCTGATTCATTTTCCCGTGCTTTTCATTCTCTGCATGGCATTCTCCCTTCTGAGGCAAGGAGTGAGAATACACAATTAAAAGCTTATCCTCGAATGACCTTTCAATTATCAATTAAAGGAGGATGCGAAATGAACTATCGTATTGTTGAGAAAGGACCTTTTAAGTTAGTAGGATTTAAGAAGAGAGTTCCAATTATTTTTGAAGGTGTCAATCCAGAGATTGCAAAAATGACTGAACTTTTAACCATGGATGTTATTAATCAATTAAAAGCAATTTCAAATGTAGAACCTACAGGTATTATTAGTGCTTCCACTAATTTTTCAGAAGGTAGAATGGAAGAGAAAGGAGAATTAGATCATTACATCGGGGTAGCAACATCAAGTAATGAAACTGCAGATTTTGATGTATTAAAAATTGATGCTAGTACCTGGGCTGTATTTGAATCGATTGGACCATTTCCGGAAACACTTCAAAATGTGTGGGGTAGGATATACTCAGAGTGGTTTCCATCTTCAGGATACGAGGCGGTTGAAGGTCCTGAAATTTTATGGAATGAGAGTCCAGACACTGGAAATCCAAAGTATCGAAGCGAAATCTGGATTCCAGTAAAGAAAAAAGACTATTGATTACATTAATGTTTATTATTGAGGGCGCTCCTAGTAAGAGTGCCCTTTTCGTAAACGGTACGATTGGTGGATATGTTCCCGTCTACCGATAGTGCCAAAAACGCAGTGGATATGTTTCCGAGAACGGACACACTTATATGACATTCATTCTGTCCTCTCGAGCCACGTCGAGTGTGTATTATTGATGTCAAGGGTTAAGGTAAATACGATGTTTTAGGGATCATACAGAGGATTCTGATAATAGATATAGGAATCTATTACAAATTAGAATCATTTGACCTGACAGCGATTAACCAAATTGCTACAGAGTTGGATGATGAGAATAGAAAAAACCTTGTTGTACCTCCCGGAGCGTGGGGTGATTGGGTTAATGGCGGAGGATGGATAGTTATAAACGGGTATCATGTTGACTTGATTTTACGTGATATAAAACGGGTGGAACAAATAATCAAAGATACGGAGCAAGGAATTGTTACTACCAATTATCAGACTGGGCATCCCCATGGTTATATAAGTACTATGTATCGTGGAGAATTGGCGATCAGCAATATACAATATGCTAAGAATGAAAGCTTATGCGAATTAAAAAATCAGGCAGAAATATACCCTGGTGCTCTAAAGAAGAGCTTGATAAACTTTTTTATATTTGAAGCAGAGTTCTCTTTAATGTTTGTAAAAGCGAATGCGGGAGCAGAGGATAAATATTATATTGCAGGCCATGTTTTTCGTATTAATTCATGCTTAAATCAAGTACTATTTGCATGCAATAATGCTAATTGCATTAACGAAAAGAAAGCTATAAAACTGCTTGAAACTTTTGAATATAAACCTGAAAAATATGCCGAAAGGGTTAATCATATTTTTGAAGTACTCGGTCTTTCACTTTTTGAATGCTACGATATGACCGAGAAGCTTTATAAAGAAGTGAAAAAAATTGCAACGGAGATAAATAACTTTTTAAACGAGGGGAATTCAGATGAAAGAAAACAAATATGATGATAATATATTTTTTCAAAAATACAGTCAAATGAGTCGCTCACAGCAGGGATTAGCCGGTGCAGGAGAATGGGAAACATTGAGAAAACTGCTGCCGGATTTTAAAGATAAGCGTGTGCTTGATTTAGGATGCGGCTATGGATGGCACTGTATTTATGCGATGGAACACGGTGCTTCTTCTGTTGTAGGTGTTGATATTTCTCATAAAATGCTCGAGGTAGCCAAAGAAAAAACACATTTTCCACAGGTTGAATATAAATGCTGTGCTATAGAAGATGTGGAATTCCCAGAGGAGAGTTTTGATGTAATATTAAGTTCACTTGCATTTCACTATGTAGCAGACTATGAGAATTTAATAAAAAAGATATATAGGATGCTGAAGGCTGGTGGCAATTTAGTTTTTACAGTTGAACATCCTGTTTTTACTGCTCATGGAACACAAGACTGGTATTATAACGAAAAAGGAGAAATACTGCATTTCCCGGTGGACAATTATTATTATGAGGGCAAACGGACAGCTATGTTTTTGGAAGAAAAGGTTACAAAATATCATAGAACACTGACCACATATCTAAATACACTGCTTTCAAATAGTTTTATAATAAATCAGATTGTGGAGCCACAGCCGCCAGAGAACATGATGGATATTCCGGGGATGGCGGATGAAATGCGACGCCCAATGATGCTGATTGTATCGGCAAAAAAGAAGATGTAATAATATAGAAAAAATAAACGAGGAGTATGTAAATGAGATCAGAAAAAGAAATGATGGATTTAGTACTTTCTTTAGCAGAACAGGATGAACGTATTCGAATTGTGACCCTTGAGGGGTCACGCGCAAATATTAATATACCTAAAGATGAATTTCAGGATTATGATATTACATATTTTGTAAGTGATATAGAACCGTTTATATCTAATGATGACTGGCTTAATCAATTTGGGAATATAATAATGATGCAAAAGCCGGAGGATATGGAATTATTCCCACCTGAAGAAAAGGGATTTTCCTATCTTATGCTATTTGATGATTACAATAAAATTGATCTTACCTTATTGCCCTTGGAAGAGTTAGATAATTACCTAAAGGGCGATAAATTAATAAAGGTTCTAATTGATAAAGATTGTAGAATTAAAAGGGACATAGTTCCGACTGATATAGATTATCATGTAAGAAAGCCAAGCGCAAGGGAGTATGATGATTGCTGCAATGAATTTTGGAATGTAACACCTTATGTTATTAAAGGATTGTGCCGCAAAGAGATACTGTTTGCAATCGATCATCTGAACCAGATTCTACGGTTTGAACTACTTAGGATGATGTCGTGGAAGGTTGGGATAAAGACAGAATTTTCATTAAGTGTTGGGAAAAATTATAAGTATATTAACAAATACATTGATGAAGATCTATGGAATAGATTATTATCTACATATCGCATGGATTCCTATGAAAATATTTGGAAGTCATTATTTATATGCCACCAATTGTTCAGGGAAGTGTCCAAAGAGGTAGCAGAACTACTGGGGTTTGATTATCCAGAGTATGGTAAGAACATAACAAGATATACCGAGGACATGTATAAAAAATATGTTGAAAATGACTATTTTTAAAGATTAGCAAAGATTATTAACCATAAGCAAGGGGTGTAAATGTATGGAAAGTACTGATGTTATAAATGAAATTAGAGGTATATTACCTCGTAACTCAATTGGAAAATATAGATATGATGATAATGCCACAAATGTTAAGGCAATGAAATATTTAATTGAGCATTACTTTGATAATTTCAAAGTAGATAGTATTGAAATAATCGGTAGTGGTTATGATAGTGTGGCATATTTAGTTAATAATGAATACATTTTTAAAACAAAATTTAGTACTAATAAGAAAAAAGGTTATGCAAAAGAAAAAGCAATATATAATTTTTTAAATACAAATTTAGAAACTAATGTAAAAATTCCTAATATTGAATATTCGTATATTAGTGATGAATTATCTATACTAGGTTATAAAGAAATTAAAGGAACTTTTTTAACACCAGAAATTTATTCTACTATGTCAGAAGAAGAACAAAATTTGTTAAAACGAGATATTGCCAGTTTTTTAAGACAAATGCACGGTTTAGATTATACAGATATTAGTGAATGTACTATTGATAATAAACAAAATGTATTAGAAGAGTATATATTGTTGCGTGAAACTATTTATAATGATTTAACTGATATAGAAAAAGATTATATAGAAAGTTTTATGGAAAGACTAAATGCAACAACAGTTTTTGAGGGTAAAAAGTGTTTATGCCATAATGATTTTAGTTGTAATCATCTATTGTTAGATGGCAATAATAGATTAACTGGAATAATTGATTTTGGAGATTCTGGAATTATAGATGAATATTGTGATTTTATATACTTACTTGAAGATAGTGAAGAAGAAATAGGAACAAATTTTGGAGAAGATATATTAAGAATGTATGGAAATATAGATATTGAGAAAGCAAAAGAATATCAAGATATAGTTGAAGAATATTATCCTATTGAAACTATTGTTTATGGAATTAAAAATATTAAACAGGAATTTATCGAAAATGGTAGAAAAGAAATTTATAAAAGGACTTATAAAGATTGATTATATAATATATGAAAAGCTATTATAAAAGACATTAGTATTAAATAGTTTAAAAAAATGAAAAATAATAAAGGAAGTGAGTCAAGTCCAGACTCCTGTGTAAAATGCTATACAATGTTTTTACCATTTCTACTTATCAAAATTGATGTATTTTCTTGAAGAATAAATCCATTCATCATGTAGGTCCATAAGAACGGCTCCAATTAAGCGATTGGCTGATGTTTGATTGGGGAAGATGCGAATAATCTTTTCTCTTCTGCGTACTTCTTGATTCAGTCGTTCAATTAGATTGGTACTCTTTAGTCGATTGTGGGAATTTCCTTGTACGGTATATTGAAAGGCGTCTTCGAATCCATCATCCAATGATGCGCAAGCTTTTGAATATTTTGGTTGATCGATATAATCATGAATCAATCGATTTTTAGCCTCACGCGCTAAGTTAATATCTGTGAACTTAAAAATTCCTTTAACAGCTTCTCTGAAAGATTTTGAATTTTTTTTAGGAATGGTGGTAAAGATATTTCTTAGGAAGTGAACTTGGCATCTTTGCCAACTTACGTTGGTGAAGGATTTTCTAATGGCAGAGACTAATCCGGTTCTGTTGCAAAGTTTTAAATCTACTATCAAATAAGGTAGAATAATAGAAAAAGATAGCAGGAGGAATGACGATGAATCATTTTAAAGGAAAGCAATTTCAGCAGGATGTGATTATTGTAGCCGTGGGCTACTATCTTCGTTATAACCTTAGCTATCGTGAAGTTCAAGAAATCTTATATGATCGTGGCATTAACGTTTCTCATACGACGATTTATCGTTGGGTGCAAGAATATGGCAAACTACTCTATCAAATTTGGAAAAAGAAAAATAAAAAATCCTTTTATTCATGGAAAATGGATGAAACGTACATCAAAATTAAAGTAAAATGGCATTATTTGTATCGAGCCATCGATGCAGATGGTTTAACCTTGGATATTTGGTTACGTAAAAAACGGGACACACAAGCAGCCTATGCTTTTCTTAAGCGGTTAGTGAAGCAGTTTGATGAACCGAAGGTTGTAGTCACAGATAAAGCCCCCTCTATTACAAGTGCCTTTAAGAAACTAAAAGAATACGGCTTTTATCAAGGGACAGAACATCGTACCATTAAATACCTGAATAATTTGATTGAACAAGACCATCGTCCAGTAAAGAGACGCAATAAATTCTATCGAAGTTTACGCACTGCCTCTACCACGATTAAAGGCATGGAAGCCATCCGAGGATTATATAAGAAAACCCGAAAAGAAGGCACTCTCTTCGGGTTTTCGGTCTGTACTGAAATCAAGGTATTATTGGGAATCCCAGCTTAAATCATAGATACCGTAAGGGATTTTATTCTTTATTTAAAACTTTGCAACAGAACCCTTTTGTTCCATGAGAAGGTTGTGAGTTAGCTCATCGACCTTCTTTTTGTTTGTCTTGTTGAGTTGTTTGTAGAGGGTGAGGTGGGGATGTTCTTCTTGAAGGTTACTTGCTTCTATATGGAGGACTTGAGCCAGTTCTTTGAGGTGTTTCTTATTAGGGACAGTTTTGCCTGTCTCCCAAGCAGACAGTGTGGCTCTTGTGACCCCTAGTTCGTTTGCGATAGCTGTTTGGGATAGATGATTGGTTAATCGATATTCTTTTAACTTACTGGCAGAAAACATTTTCTCACCCCTTTTGTCATTTTATAGATTGACAAAATTATATCATAGTGTATAATATAAAGCAAGAGTAAAGAGTAGGTATGTTTGTAATTCAAATCTCGATAGCACTATGTTTTAGGAGAACAGGATATGGCGTTTAATTCATTCGAAAAATTGCTTCAATCAAACTATTATAACGATATTTTCAAAGCAGTAGATAATTATATTTACCACCACCGTTCCTATATATCGGTCAAGTCACATACTGTTGAAGACCCAAACTTTAAGAAGTTGGATGATTTTGCGATAAAGAAAGTCTTGTCTCGTAAAGTTAGAGACGGAATAATTGTTTCTGAACTTCAGGTCATTGCTTCTCTTGAAATTAAGGGGCAGACGAAGTATGGCTATGAAATAGATAGTGCCAATCTGTGGTTAAGAATGACGGTTGAGTATGAGTTGAATGAAGGAATACATAATTTTACAGTTCTTCAGGTTAATCCCTTTGATCCAAAAGATTATGATAATAGTGAATTAGGTCTTAGTCCAGAATTTGTTCCATACATTAAAGCTAAGGATATGGATGAGATTGCGGAAGGAATTTTGAAGCAATATTACCCTCAAGCACTAGAAGCTCCCATGGCTTTGCCGATTGATGGCTATCTTGCCAATATCGGATTGACTAAGATGGAGGGTAAGTTAACAGAGGATAGTTCCATTTTTGGAGAGATGGTCTTCAAAGATACAGAAGTTCTATTTTATGATGAGGATACTCCAGAATCAAGACTCGTGAAGAAAAAGACTATTTTAGTAGATCCCGAAGTTATCTGCTTGCGTAATCAAGGGAGTTATAATAATACAATAGTCCATGAATCAGTTCACTGGTTGCTCCATCGTCATCATAATGAGTATAAAATGCTATTTGATCAGAATCATAAACGAAGTAGTAGTCTAAGAGATAACACTATCTCTAGTTCATCAGAGTGGAGAGACTATGACTGGATGGAGTGGCAGGCAAATGGAATTGCTGCTAGAATTCTGATGCCTAAGTCCATGACAAGGCAAAAGGTCAATCAACTCTTTACAGACTACTCCTTAAAATATGCTAGTGATGAGAAATTAACCATGTTTGAAAGAATCATAGATGACCTCGCAGAATTCTTTCAGGTCTCTCGCCTAGCGGCTAAAATTCGGTTACAACAATTGGGCTATCATGAATTTGAAGGCATTTATAATTTCGTTGGAGATGAATATCTACGAAGCTATGGTTGTGAACTTAAAGCTATGACTGAAAACAAAAGCTTCACTATTGCCTTTCCCAACGCTTGTCTGTTGAGTTGGAAGAATGAACAGTTTAGGAAGTTGATGGATTCAGGTCGATATGTTTATGTGGATAACCATTTTTGCTTGAATGATCCTCAATATGTGAACATGGTGGAGTACGGTATTTACGAAATGACAGACTATGCATACAAACATATGGATGAGTGTTGCCTATTGTTTGATATTTTCTATAAGACAGATAAAAATAAGTCTATATCGATCACTATCTTTAATGAGTATGTGATGTATCGTGGAAAATCGACGGTTGAAATAGAGGTGGATTTCTCTGAGTTCACCAATATTGTTAATGGTTCAATAATTCTAGATAGTGGACGAATATTTGAAGAGGTAGTCAGAATCAATGATGAGATGCCGAGTGGCTTTTGTGCCATGCTTATCTACCATCGTACACGCAAAAACATCACTCAAGAAGATCTTGCTGAGGCATCAGGTGTTAGTTTATCTACTATTCAGCGTTTTGAAACTCAAAGAGATGCGAGTAGGAAACTGGAAAAGATGATGGGGATTACTCTTGGAATGAAGCTATATCCTGACTTTAGCTTTAAGTTGATTGAAAAGAGTGGTACAACATTTAGAGATGAGATGCCGACTCATTGTGCTTATAAGATGTTGCTGAGATATTACTATCATTTGGGAGCTTATGAATGCAACCAGAAGTTGATAGAGATGAAGATTCCTGAATTTTGGGAAAAATAATTTTAACGACACCCTTCAAATTTTGAGGGGTGTTTTTTTGTTTGTTATGCGTGTATTTGAGAGTGGAGGTCATCAAGTTAAGTATGTGAAAGGAAGTTTCAAAAACACTGATTTTAACGATTTTATTGAATGAGGGAAGCTGTTCTACCCCTCATTTTTTGCTGTGTACCATTTCGTTCAATGGTACTATACTAGACTTATCAAGAACACCTTCTGTCAATACGGAGTCATGACGATGACCATAATTTCAGATGTAGAGATGGTGGGAAACTATTTCAGCTTGTGAAATTGGCTGACCGATAACATAGAGGAAAGTAACTATGCGGTCAAGAATATTTTTTGCATGCCTTGATTTGTCATGTGTGCTTTCGGTATTAACTGGAAAGCCAATCAATCATGACAATCAATGTCAACTTTTTCAACTACTGCCAAGCTCAATCTTCATCAACTGGAGTACATCCAACTGAAAGTGAAGTACTAGCACCTATGTTTGTACAGGATTACTACATGACTTCACATCATTCAGGTTTGCTACGTGGCACGTTTCGTCAATGTCGTATCATGGGTATTTCAATACTAACTGCCTTTGTTCCAGTCGCAGAAGAGGACTATGAACAGATGGTCTGGTGGTATAACAACTCAGTTAATGATTATCTCAAAGATTTTCGTAAGCCGAGTAAAAATGCCCCTAAAGTTTCATCCTGGGAAGCATTCACAGAGAAACAAGATTTACCAGTTATTGATGATGGGATTGAGCTTTATCTATTCATGGATCAATTTGAGTTTTTGAAATCAAAACTTGCAGAATCAAACTTTCAAGCACCAGAAATTTTGGAAATGCTATTTGATGGTTATGAGAATAAGGAAATCTTTGAAAAACTAGGAGTTCAGAAATCTGCAGGCTATAAAAAAGTCAATAATACTAAGAAAGAAGGGTTTGAGCTTTACAAAGAATTAAATAAATAACAGAATCGCCATCTCAATTATGAGGTGGCGATTTTTTGCTAATCTTTCTGATAGAATATGCATTCGTATCCATCGGCACGAAGGTTAATATCAGACATCCAGTCTGGTGCAATCCCCATTAATAATGCAATCTCATCAAGTTTTTGTTCCATTGGGCATTCGATTATTACTTCATCATGTACATGTCCTACAATTTTAAACTCTTTCAGTTGTTTCAAAGAGTATGCAAGAATGTCACGGCTGATAGCTTGTACAATGTTCTCCACAAATTTTGGACCATAACTTTCTAACCTCTCCCAACGTTTAGCAGTTCCAGTTCCCTCATAAGTGACGGACTCTCCACCGAACTGGTTCTCTCCAATTCTTGGTTTAATATATGCTAATTTACGACCAGATGGGAGTGTAATGAATAGAATGCCACTTCTTACTTCAAATTGAATACCGTGAGTAGATGTTGGAATTTGTTCCTTTACAGCAGTCTTTACAGCATTATCGACATCCCACCATAAGAGAACGATATTGGGATTTGCTTGTCGCCAAGAGTTCACTAGTGGTTGGAGTTCTTCCTCCGATAGTCCCATATCAATTGCTCCCATGGCTTTGAGTGCACCGACTGAACCACCATATCCGCAAGCAAGTTCCGCAATTTTCCCTTTTTGTCTCAATTCAGAATTTTGTCCGTGTTTTTCAACTGGTACTCCAAACATCTGAGAAGCGGACATACAGTAGATGTCTTTTCCCAGTTCAAATACCTTACTACGCCATCTCTCCCCTGCCAAGTGGGACAGGATTCGAGCTTCGATAGCTGAAAAGTCGCAAACAATGAATTTCTTTCCTTTACTAGGGACAAAGGTCGTTCGGATAAGTTGAGATAAGGTATCTTGTGTGTCGTAGAGTAGCTCAGTAGCTTCTAAGTCACCTGTTCTGAAAAGTTCTCTAGCTTCCTCTAGGTCAGGAAGATGGTTCTGTGGTAAATTCTGAAGTTGCACTAAGCGTCCAGCCCAGCGCCCTGTTCGATTGGCTCCATAGAATTGAAACATCCCTCTAGCACGTCCATCCCTACAGATACAGTTCATCATGGCTTGGTATTTGGAGACACTAGATTTGGCAGCTTGCTGACGAAGTTTGAGAACTTGAGCTGTTTTTTCATCAACCGTTTTGAGTAATTCTTTCACAGCTTTTTTGTCTAGAGAATTGGTAGTTACTCCATGTTCACGTAGCCAGTCAATCATCTGCAGAACAGAGTTGGGATTCTCAAGGTCAGTTAATGCTTTTAGTTCCTCTTGGATTTTAACTTTGCTCTCTGCATCCATTTTGATTGCGGCTTTTACAAAGTCAACATCTATGCCAATACCTCGGTCGTTGATAATCTGATCCTGGAGGTACTCATTCCAAACAAAATCAGGTACTGGGAAGTTTTTCAGTCGTTCCTTGATGGCCAATTCGACCTCAACATCACGTCTGTTGTAATCGATAAAGGTAGCCCACTTGTCAGGCGCGTGATGAGGAAAGTTGCGAACTCGTCCCCCATTGACTTTGGTTGGCTTACAAGGTACGCAGAAGTAGCGAATGAGGTCAGTACCCTCACTCATCTTTTGGTCTTTGAGTTTGAGAACTGTTCCAACTCCTTCAAGGGAGAGGGGAAGTCCTAAATAGGCTGACCAAATCATGCTACATCTCCATGAAACTGGAGATAAAAATCTATCTAATAATAAATCAGGATGATATTTCTTGAGCCAGTTTGATAGACAAATTCGCTCAAACGAAGCGTTGAATGCCCATTTGATGACTCTATCGTCTATTAAAGCTTCAAGAATGTCTTGTGGTAATTTCTCCTTAGTTAAGTCGTAAACAGTCACTGGTCCATTATTGACAGATACTGCAAACAGAAGGAGTTCAAAACTGTCATCTTCCGCATAGCGATAGACACCAGATTTTCGTAAGTCAATTTCACAATAAGTTTCGAGGTCTATACTAATCTCTTTAATTGGCATAGTTTGTCCTTTCTGAAAAAGGTGACAGAAGTACTGCCACCTAAAGTTCTATTTATTTATTCTACTGAGTGGTGTTTGGCTAAGTTTTTCTTTATTTTGCTTTGCCTTTCGTTCCATTTCATTTCGAATATCATCTCTAATGGTCATATACCCGAAATATAGTCCGATAAGCACCCAGAGTCCCATAATAGTACAAGTTAAAATAGTATACATCATCAATCTCATTCTCTCTTTCTAGTTCAAAAAGTCATCATCTTCTTCTGTCGCAAAATCATCCTCGGCACGAGTGCGTCCTCCGAGTGGTTCACCATCACGCAATTTTTGCAAGTTATTCAAACCGCAAGCAATACCTTTATTGCCATTGGAATTAAATGCGTAGAAGGTGATAGAAGCACGTCCGTAGATGCCTGAATACAATTCTGATGTATCAATGATTTCTTGACGATTTCCGTCAACCACACCAGGTTTGTGTGGAGAGTTAGCATTTACGAAGTAAGCATTTTTGTATGCCTCATCATCCGGGCGTTCAAGGTCACCATCACGAAGTGGAGTTTTCAGAGTAGATAATGCAGGTACCGATTTGCCATTGCCTTTGAGTTTTGACTCACCTTCTTTGTATGCTTGCTCAATGGCGGCCTTGATTTTGTTAATGGTTACAGTATCCTCTTTTGGGATGATGAGTGAGGCACTGTACTTAGGAGTGCTACCGTTAATCGACTTTGGCTCATTGGCATTTAAGTAGCTGAAGCGAGTGTTTGGTCCTGTAATTACTTTAGTTGTCATATAGTTAATCCTCTTTAAATTCATTTTTTGCTAGGTTCATCTCTTGACGGCTATCGTCAATTGGAACGAGTATTGGTTTACCACTTGGTTTTATTACGAGACCACCAAGTAGGTCGTTAAAAGTTTTCTTGCCAAGTAACTTAGTCATGGCAGTGATAGTGAGCAGTTTCTTCTCATAAGGGTCATAGCCTGCTTCAATCACTGCTTGGCTAACGGCTGACTCATCTGAGAATTTACGAACAGAGCGACCTTCAACCAGTTTGTATCCTGGGATAGGGTGTCCATCTGTGGCTTGATTTAAAGCATAAGCTTTGATGTCGTTTGCCCATGAAATCAACAGGTCTACTTTAGGCAAAATCTCTGCAATATCCTCGTTATCAAGGGTAGCTGGATTCGCAAACTCCATCTTGGCAAGTGCCAAATTATCCTCAGCACGTTTGCGACAGACATTCTTGAGTTTACAGAATTGGCAGTGTTTACCAGACTGCATCTCCCCCTCACCTTTGAATGCAAGTTCAGCTTTTGGAGCGAGTTCGTTTTCTGCCCATTCAAGCAACTCAGCTTTTTCCATCTCAAAGGTGGAGATGTTGTTCTTGCGTGGTTGAAAGATAGTCATGGTAACTTTTTCAAAATCATAAAGTCCATCAAACATCTCAAGAGCACCTAGGGCATAACACATCATTTGTGGGTTATGGTCTGCATCAACTAGAACACCAAGTCCGTGCTTATAATCAATAACCTGAAGAAGTCCATCTGCCACAATAAGGCAATCTCCAGTTCCAAATCCTTCAGGTACCCACTTAGAAAAGTCCAGTCGTTGTTCGATAAGAACTGTAGGGTCACGAGAGTAGCCTCTGGCTTTCTCAACTTGCTCCATGACATAGTTGCGGTATTCTTCTGCGCAATTCTGCATGTCATCGTTGTAAAATGCCAAATCCTCAGTTGGATCACGCGCATTCCTACCTAAAGCTTTCTCGACTAGATAAGCACATAACTCGTGAGCATCCGTACCTTCAAGGGCAAACTCAGAGTTTACATCTGGCATATCTTCTGTTAACCGAATGGAAGGTGGGCAGTTCAACCAACGATGTGATGCAGAAGCAGATAGAATGGCGTGGTTAGTCATTACCAATCCCTCCAGCTTCTTCAAGGACTGCCGCAAAGTGTTTAGGGTCAAGAGCTGATAGAGAAGAAGCACCGTATGCATTTAGAAGAGCACGAACCTCATTCTTAAAGCCATCTTTTGCCTTTGTTGCAAGGACTGCACGGACATCCTCCAATTGAATTTCCTTTTGTAGTTCATTTTTTGGTGGATTTGATTTAGGTACTGTTTCATCATCAGTAGATAGGAGTTTTTTGAACTCATCCACCAATCGAAGGTAGTACTTTGCAGTTTCTTCCATATCATGAATTAGTCTATTCAGTTCTTTCATTTTGCTCATTGTTTTCTTCCTCCATAATTTTTCTAGCGAGTAGTTTTGAGATGACGCTGATAGCGATGAGAGTATCAGCTACGTCTTCATCAGGTTTGATGTATGGTTCGTTTACCATATTTGGACCTCCTATCTTACTAAGTAAGGATTTTATTAAATTTTCCACTTTGCAAGAGATTTTTTTAGACATATCTCTTACACATTACTAAGTAGAACCAAGTGATGTTTTTCCGTTAGATTTGAAAAAATTTTTGAATATCAAAAAAAGTTTCCTGTGCAATTAATAGGAAACTTCTTTTTTTTTGAATAATTTTTTCTGAGAGAGCGGAAAGATTTGTCAGATTCTTACTTAGTAAGTTAAGAAGATATATTTCTAAAAATACTGTAAAAATATGGAGGGTGCATAATGCAATTTACCTTGTCTCATTCTGGACAGACTGGAGTTCAGACAACCACGGTTTATCCCAATCAAGTAACTATTACTGATGAAATATCGCTACAAACTGTTGCGCAATTTGACCATGTGGCAGGGCTGTTTTTAAACAATACACGATCAAATACCAATTTCGTCAAGTCGGACGTCTTGGTCATGGATATTGATAATGACCATTCTGAAAATTCAGATGAGTGGATAACTGTAGAGAGATTAAAAGAAATCTTTGCGGATTATAACTTTGCCTTGGTAACTAGTCGAAGTCATATGCAGGCAAAGGACGGAAAAGCACCTAGACCCAAGTTTCATATCTACTTCCAAATCAATGAGGTAACAGATAAAGACATCTATGTAGCCATGAAGGAAGAACTCTGTAATCAATACAAGTTTTTTGATGATCATGCCAAGGATGCGGCACGGTTCTTCTTTGGAAATCCCAATGCACAGGTTATATGGCATGATTCATGGCTAACTATTGATGAAGATTTGTTTCAAGCTGTTTCTATTGACGACGAGGAAGATTTCGATGCAGACTTCTATACTCCTCCAAGTGGACCAATCCAGCAAGGGAGTCGTAATTCAACGATGTCTGTATTTGCATCTAAGATTGTCAAACGTTTAGGTGTAACGCAAGAAGCAAGGGATGGCTTTGATGAGCAGGCTAAGAAATGTGTACCGCCACTTGATAAAGCAGAGTTAGACACCATTTGGGGTAGTGCTGTGCGATTCTACAACAGAACTATAAAAACATCTAAAGGTTATGTGGCTCCCGATGCTTTTAATAGAGAAACATTAAAACCTGATGATTACTCGGATGTTGGGGAAGCGGGAGTTCTTGCTAGAGAGTATGCCAATAAGCTAGCTTACACCAATGCAACGGACTATCTTTACTATGATGGAACTCACTGGCGTGAGAACAAGCAGTTGGCATTAGGTGCCGTTGTACAATTTACCGATGAACAACTTGCTGAAGCGAATGCACTCTTGGAATCTGCAGAGAAGCAACTTCAGTCTTCAGGTATTGATGAATTGACCATTAAGGCTGGAGGAAAGCGTCTAGAAAATGCAGTCGAAACTCCACTTCAGTTGAAATATTTAAAAGCCTATCTAGCAGCTAAAGAGTTCCATAAATTTGTTATGAAACATCGTGACTATAAGAATTTGATGGCTGTATATAACACAGCTAAGCCAATGCTTTCAGTAGAATTGTCAGAATTAGATAGTGATGACTTATTACTCAATACGCCAGAGGCTACCTATGATTTACGAAAAGGAATAAATGGGTCACAAGAACACAATCCTGAAGATTATATAACTAAAATGACAGCAGTCTCTCCAAGTGATCAGGGAATGGGCTTATGGCAGGAAACTTTAGCTACCTTTTTCTGTAATGACCAAGAGTTAATTGATTATGTTCAAGAAATTATTGGTATGGCGGCAATCGGCAAGGTCTATCAGGAACACATGATTATTGCCTATGGAGGCGGAGCGAACGGCAAGTCTACTTTTTGGAATACCATTGCTCGTGTGCTAGGTAGCTATTCAGGTAAATTATCTGCGGATGCCTTAACCATGTCAAACAAGCGAAATGTCAGTCCTGAGCTTGCAGAGCTTAAAGGAAAACGTCTTGTTATTGCTTCTGAGATGGCCGAAGGGATGAGACTCAATACAGCCGTTGTTAAGCAGATTACCTCAACTGATGAAATCCAAGCTGAGAAGAAGTACAAGGATCCCTTTCACTTCGTGCCATCACACACGCTGGTTCTTTACACCAACCATCTGCCTAAAGTAGGTGCGAACGATGATGGAACGTGGCGACGTTTGGTCGTAATCCCATTTAATGCCAAAATCACCGGTCGCTCTGACATCAAAAATTTTGCGGACCATTTGTATGACAATGCGGCACCAGCAATTTTGTCTTGGATCATTGAAGGAGCTGAAAAAGCCATCAAAGCGAACTTCAAAACAAATGTACCAACTGCTGTATCAGCTTCCGTCAAAGCCTATCGTGAAGCCAATGATTGGTTAGGACACTTCCTTAGTGACTGCTGTCAAATTGGTGATCAGTTGACAGAAAAATCAGGAGAACTCTACAGTCAGTATCGTGCTTATTGCGCCAAAAACATGGAGTATACACGCAGTACGACCGATTTTTATTCTGCTCTTGATCAGGCAGGGTTTAAACGAAAACGGACAAGTAAAGGTAACTTCATTCTTGGTTTGAAATTGGTAGATGATGGCTATGATTTTCTAGACTAGTGACCGTCATTTTTTGAGACCGACATCCACAAGAAAGGTGGGGGAACTATTTTAGGTGTGTAGGTCGTTGACTAAATGGTTGAAACTTATTCTGAATAAAGGTTCTGAAAAATGCTTAAAACGACCAACATGAGTAACATTTTTTGATTTTGTGTAGGTCTATTATGGTCTTTTCTAAAACTATCCTATAAGCAAAAATTACTATAAAAAAAGCCTATAAGAGGAGTTTTGGAAATGACTGCACTAGACCTACACACTTCAATTTGACGAAAGGATTTAGAACGATGAGAGAAAAGTACGTTGAGCAAGCCTTGGTGAAGTCTGTGAAAGCTCGAGGAGGCATTTGTCCTAAGTGGGTATCACCATCTTTTTCTGGTGTGCCAGACAGGTTGGTTTTTTTACCCAATGGCAAGTTTGGCTTGGTGGAAGTAAAAGCTCCTGACCAAAAGCCAAGGGAGTTACAAGTGTCAAGGCATAAACTGTTCGAGCGGTTAGGTTTCAAGGTTTACGTTATTGACCGAATTGAGATGATTGGAGAGGTGCTAGATGAAATTGACATTACATAACTATCAGGTAGTCGCCAAGGACTTCATCATAGGTCACCCTAATGCAGCAGTCATCCTAGACATGGGGATGGGGAAGACGGCTACAACATTATCCGCTGTGAATGAATTGATGTTTGATAGATTTGAAGTCACTAGGGTTTTAGTTATTGCCCCACTTCGAGTCGCAAATACAGTATGGAGTGATGAGATTGAGCAATGGGCGGAGTTGCGTCACTTACGGTATTCGAAAATTGTGGGAACTCCCAAGCAACGAAAAGTAGCTCTCCAGAAAGATGCGGATATCTATATTGTCAATCGTGAAAACCTTCCTTGGTTGGTGGAACAATGTAGTCCCTATTTCAAGTGGGATATGGTAGTGATTGATGAATTGAGTTCTTTCAAGTCTTGGCAGTCCAAGCGTTTCAAAGCCTTTATGGCAATGCGTCCTTACATGAAACGTATCGTTGGGTTGACTGGAACACCAAGTTCAAACGGACTAATGGATTTGTTTGCAGAGTTTAAAGTCATTGACGGAGGAGAACGCCTTGGTCGATTCATTGGTGAGTTTCGTAGTCGTTACTTTGAAGAAGGTCGTCGCAACGGAAACATTGTCTATGAATACATCCCCATGGACTATGCGGAGTGTCAAATTCAAGACAAGATTAGTGATATTACCATTTCCATGAAAGCATTAGACTATCTGGATATGCCTGAATTGATTTCAACCAAGAAACTGGTGCGTATGTCAGAAAAGGAAAAAGAAAAGTACAGTCAGTTTAAGAAAGAGTATGTAATGTCAGAGTTAGATGGATTAGAAGTGACTGCCGCCAATGCTGCAAGCCTGACGAACAAGTTAGTTCAGTTGTCCAATGGAGCCGTATATACTGATGATCATACGGTTGTGGCATTACATGAACAGAAACTAGATGCCCTTGAAGATATCCTTGAATCCGCAAATGGAGAACCTGTCTTAGTTGCCTATTGGTTCAAACATGACTTAGCTCGGATTATTAATCGTTTAGAAAAACTCAGGGTAAAGAGTCGGGTGTTGAAAACAGAAGAAGATATTCGTGAATGGAACAAGGGAAATGTCCCAGTTGGCTTACTTCATCCAGCTGGAGCAGGTCATGGGTTGAACCTCCAAAAAGGTGGTCACAACTTGGTCTGGTTTGGTTTAACATGGTCGTTGGAACTATACCAACAAACAAATGCACGACTTTGGCGTCAAGGCCAGGAGGCTGAAACAGTTGTTATCCAACACATTGTGACTGAAGGAACGATTGATGAGGAAATCCTCAAGGCACTAGAAAACAAAGATGCACAACAAGAACGGCTGATTGCAGCTGTAAAAGCACAAGTAGGAGGAGCAGATGGATAAGGCAGAGCACATTCTGACGCATTACAATGAACTTAAAAGTGACTTGGAGATGTTAAAGTATCGTTTGGATCATTTTAAACCAGTGACAGAAAATGAGGTTATTGGTTCGCTAGTTTTTGAGAAATCTGATGAACCTAGGGTTAAAAGTACACCTACCAATCGACGATCAGAGATGATTGCACTGAATTTTCGTGAGAAGATGATTCAGGAAAACGAGGAACAATTGGCAGATTTATCTCAGCGGTATATCCGATTGGCTAATGACCTTGATAATTTTGAGATGGCTTTAAAATTTCTAAAGGGAGATTTATATGATTTTGCTCAATCCATGCTTAAGACAGATAGTAATTGGGATAGCTTGATGAGAGAGTTTCATATTAGCCGAAGTACTGTTAGAAATTGGCGACGTAAGGTCTTAGACCATGTTAGGGAAGTTTATCTGAAAATGGGATTTTCTTTGGAAAAGTAACCTCTCCCTGACCTCTCCCTAACCTACCAGTAACCTACCCCTGCACTAAGTGTGACCCAACATTGACCTCACTTTGTCAAAATTTGTGGTAGAATTGTAAGTGTCAAAATAGATAAAAATCTCCCTCAAATGACTGGATATTCTTTGGCTGATAGGGTAATATACACCTAGAAAAACCAAAGGAGAATAACCATGTGGACTGACGGACGGATTGATTATCAAGGACAAAAAGTGGATTACATTGCCAAGGTTAGTCCCCAACCTTCAGAAGTTGGAATTGACCTTGGATGTGTTTTCAAATTAGATATTGAAGTAGCTGAAGAAACAATCGTTTCTTACGACAGAGGATGGGAAATCTATCCTGAAACAGAAAATCGTGAAGCCATTCTTGAGGCGGTTTTGTTGGTTTTAACTGTTTAAAATATCTTTAAATTAATGCAGAAAAGACTGGATATATCTCCTTTTTAGAGTTAATATGTACACAACAAAAGAAGAGGAGAACAATACAATGACAAAACGCCAAGAAGAAAAACTCAATGCCCTTTTAACAGAGATTGCTAAAGAAGAACTACTAGTTGAAACTTTGGAAAAACGTTGGAGTGACAACCTTGATTTCTACGATGTTTCGGTTTGGGGAATCAAAAGAGCATTGGAGAGAGCCTACGAAGCAGGCCGACAATCAGTAAAATAAACCAAAGCCTAGCCCAAGGGTTGGGCTTTTTGCGTGGAGGAATTATGATTATTTCTAGTGAACAAGTGTCGGTTGGACACCCAGATAAAATCTGTGACCAGATTTCAGATGCCATTTTGACGGAGTGTCTCAAGTATGATAAATCAAGTCGAGTGGCAGTTGAAACCTTAATCAAGGATAACCAAGTTGTGGTAGCTGGTGAAATTTCAACTAGACATTACTTTAATCTCGAGAACATTGTACGTCAGGTTGTCGAGCCACTTGGTATGAAGAATGTTCGGGTAACTAACCTACTTGGACTCCAAAGTTCTGATATTGCCAAAGGTGTTGATAATGGTGGTGCTGGTGACCAAGGAATGATGTTCGGTTATGCGACAGATGAAACACCTGAGTACCTACCCCTTCCTTATGTTCTAGCCACTCGAGTCCTTGAGAAACTGATGTCACTTGGCCACCCCATACTTGGAAAGGACGCTAAGGCACAGGTATCCTACGACTATGAGAAGAAACGGATTGACACCTTCTTAGTTTCCATCCAACATGCAGATACAGTAGACCTAGCCAAAGTGAAGCGAATTGTGACTGAGGCTATGATGGCAGTAGCTCTTCGTTACAATCAGAATCTAGATTTCAACGTTCTAGTCAATCCAACTGGACGTTTTGTTCTTGGTGGTTCATTTGCGGATGCAGGAGTTACTGGACGTAAGATTGTTGCAGATACATATGGTGGTTTCGCACATCATGGTGGGGGTGCCTTCTCTGGAAAAGACCCAAGCAAGGTTGACCGCTCCGCAGCATACATGGCACGAAAGATTGCCAAGGATATTGTTCGTGAAGGGTAT
The DNA here is from genome assembly GCF_019754195.1 of Streptococcus sp. 2018037. Lineage (NCBI taxonomy): Bacteria > Bacillati > Bacillota > Bacilli > Lactobacillales > Streptococcaceae > Streptococcus > Streptococcus sp. 2018037. Next base: position 77,537 of record NZ_JAIJZQ010000003.1, on the reverse strand, counting down.
GCGAAACGATGTGAAGTACAATTAGCCTACGCCATTGGAGTTGTAGAACCAGTGTCGGTGCATGTAGAAACCTTTGGAACCAGTCGCTACACCACACAACAAATGGAAGGAATGATTCGTGAACGGTATGATTTAACACCACAAGGGATCATTAAGGAACTTCATCTCTTGAATGTAGACTACACCAAAACATCTTGCTTCGGGCATTTCACGAAAGCCTATCTTCCTTGGGAGAAGTAAGATGCCAAGAAGACCAAGCACACCTTGTAAACAAAATGGTTGTCCAAACTTAGTACCATATGGACAGAAATATTGTGCGAACCATAAAGTAAACCACCAACTGGATGCCAAGTCAACCAAAGCAAAAGGATACAATGGCCAGTGGACCAAAGCACGACTTCGTTACTTAAAAGTTCATCCACTCTGTGTTCAATGCAAAGCCAAAGGTCGACTGACCAAGGCAACTGTTGTTGACCATATCACACCCCACCGAGGTGACCAAGAACTCTTTTGGAATCAAACTAACTGGCAAGCACTTTGTAAGTCTTGTCATGATAGAAAGACCAAGACGACTGACCGATATGTGGAGTATACGTATCGATTTTAGTCTTGGAGTTTCGTTACAAAAGTATCTCATTTTTCACCCATTGGGGGAGGGGGGATGAAATCTCTAAACCCTTGGGAGACTAAGACCGACGCCCCCTCAAACGTGCAATTTCGCAAAATTCGCAAGCGGGTACATTAAAATTGCTCAATTTTGACGTTCCTTCCCACCGTTATCACGTTTCTAATGTGGGGATGTAGCGTTCCCTAGTATGTCATTTTGGTAATAAAATAGTGAAAAAGGCTAGAAACAATGGTGAAAATAGTTGTTTTTAGTCCTTTTTTGCTGGAAAGGAAAACAAATGGACGAAAGTCAACGTAAACAAATCTGGAAAATGCGCGCAGAAGGTCTTAGCTATGGTTTCATCGGTAAGGTTACAGGTTTATCTAGAGATTCCGTTAAGAAATACTGTAAACGAAATCCAGAATTGCTTGGACATGGTGCTGCGACAAAGCAGATGGCAAAAGCCGACCAGAATGATGGACTTCGTTGCCCTCAGTGTTATCAAGTACTTAAAACTCACAAAATAGGTAGACCAAAGAAGTTCTGTTCGGATAAATGTCGTAAGGTTTGGTGGACAACTCATTCTGACGAACACGACAAATCAAAAACTGCATATGAAGATTTGACTTGCCAACATTGTGGCAGGTCATTTTTATCTTATGCTAATCCAAATAGAAAATATTGTAGCCATTCGTGTTACATCCAATCACGCTTTTATAAAGGAGAAATCAATGACAAGTCAACCAACAATGGAAATTAGAGAGATTCGATTATCTGAACTACACCCAGCCTCTTACAATCCTCGAAAAAAACTCAAAAAGGGTGACAAGGAATATGAAAAGATTAAGCAAAGCCTACTCAAGTTTGGCTACGTTGACCCCATCATCGTCAATAAAGATTTGACGGTTATTGGTGGCCATCAACGATTAACTGTATTGAAGGACTTAGACTATGAAACTGCCAAATGTGTTATTGTCGATTTATCCAAGGAAGATGAAAAGGCCCTAAACATTGCCCTTAACAAAATCACCGGTCAATGGGACGACCAGCTTTTGGCGGATTTGCTTTTGGATTTACAGGAGTCGGATTTCAATCTCGACCTGACTGGTTTTGAACCACCAGAAATTGATGACATTCTCTCCAACATTCATGACAAGGAGTTATCTGAAGATGACTTTGATGTGGACGAGGAGTTGAAGAAACCGACAGTAGCAAGACGTGGGGACGTCTGGCAACTTGGTAAACACCGAGTGATTTGTGGTGACTCAACTAAGGCAGAAACCTACGACCAACTTTTAGGTGATAAGAAAGTCAATCTTGTTGTGACAGACCCGCCGTATAATTGCGATGTTGAAAAGACGGCAGGTAAAATTCAAAATGATAATATGGGTGATTCTGAATTTTATCAGTTTCTTTTAGCTATGTTTACTCAAGTTGAGAACCACATGGAAGTCGACGCCTCAATCTACGTATTTCATGCGGATACGGAAGGATTGAACTTCCGTAAGGCATTTAAGGATGCTGGTTTTTATCTCAGTGGATGTTGCATTTGGAAGAAGAACTCATTAGTGCTTGGACGTAGTCCTTATCAATGGCGACATGAGCCAGTCTTATACGGGTGGCGTCAAAAAGGCAAACACCAATGGTTCAGTGACCGTAAACAGACGACCATTTGGGAATACGACCGTCCTAAGTCCAGCAAAGACCATCCAACCATGAAGCCGATTCAGCTCATGGCTTACCCTATTCAAAATTCATCCATGAGAGGGACTTTGGTATTGGATCCTTTCCTTGGGTCTGGGTCAACCCTCATTGCGGCAGACCAGACAGGACGTATCTGTTATGGGATTGAACTTGATGAGAAGTTTGTGGATGTCATTGTGAAACGCTACATGGAAGCAACGGACAATACAGATGTGACGGTAGTCCGTGAAGGTCAATCAATCAGTTATGAAGAAGCAGTGAAACAGTTAGGGGGGATGTAATGTCTAATGTTCACTATTCATTTATTGGTTCAATTGGTATAGGAACTTTGAAAGATGGCACTCAATTTAGGTTTGATAGAGACAGATTCTCACTTATAGAAGATATTAACTTCTACCGAAATAAAAGTAACGATGAAGATGCAAAGTCGTACATTATTTGTGCGAAAGGCAAATATCTTCATCGTTACTTATTTGGTCATCGCCATGGATATGAAATCGACCACATTAATCTAGATACCTTTGATAATCGTTCTGAGAATATTCGTTTTTGTACGCATCAACAAAACCAAATAAATCAAGGTCTACAATCAAATAATACTTCTGGAGTAACAGGGGTTAGTTATTATAAACCAAGACAAAAATATCGTGCCAGAATCAAAATCTCTCAACGTGATATTCACCTGGGTTATTATGATACATTCCTAGAGGCAACCCAAGCTAGGAATGTTGGCATTGAATTGTTGTTTGGTGAGTACGGTCGTTATAACAAAGTTCCTGAAGTACCAAACTGGATTCGTAATAAAGTTGAGAAAATATGTAGGAATTATAAGTCATTCGCTTTAACAAATTATAGGGAGGAGACGGTATGACCTTAACTTTTCTTGATTTCTTTGCAGGAGTGGGTGGTTTTCGTCGTGGTTTGGAACTAGCGGGTTTCAAATGTATCGGTTACTGTGAGAAGGATAAGTTTGCACGAAAATCTTATGAAGCAATGTATGACACGAAAGGAGAATGGTTTCATGACGACATTACAAGCATTGACCCAACACAACTTCCAAATGCAGATTTATGGACTGCGGGAAGCCCTTGTCAAAATGTGTCTATCGCAGGGAAGCGAGCAGGACTATACGGTGAACGAAGTGGACTCTTTTTTACATTTGTTGACCTCCTCCAAAGCCAAGAGGAAGAAGATAAACCCGAGTGGATACTCCTTGAAAATGTTAAGGGACTTTTATCAAGTGGCGGGGGACGAGATTATCTCGACTATCTCTCTATCTTGGATGAAGCAGGGTACGACCTTGAGTGGCAAGTGTTCAATTCAAAAGACTACGGAGTTCCCCAAAATCGAGAACGCATCTACACTCTCGGACATCTTAGAAGTAGAGGTCGACGAAAAGTACTACCTATCAGCGGAGAAAGCGGTAGCCATCTTAAGCAACTTGTAGGTGGTATGCAAAGCTACCGTGTCTACGACCCTAGTGGAATTGCCACAACTCTTGTTGGTGAGGGTGGAGGACTAGGTGCTAAAACAGGTCTTTATCTAATTGACCAATCTTTGACAGAACCAAAGTTGACAGATGAGGCACGTTGTATCACTGCACGATATACTGCTGGAGCTACAAAACGGACTGCGATGAATTCTGGAGTACTCGAAATACAACCCATTCTGACACCCAATCGAATCAACAAGCGTCAAAATGGGCGTAGGCTCAAGGAACAGGATGAGCCAATGTTCACATTGACCTCTCAAGACCGCCATGGTGTTCTTGAAGGCATCAAGGTCAGAAATGGTACGAAGCAAGGTTATCAAGTTGCAGAGGTTGGAGATTCGGTGGATTTATCTTATCCCAACTCACCAACGAGACGAGCAAGAGTTGGGAAAGGAATTGCCCATAACCTCTCCTGTGGTGGTCAAATGGGTGCTGTAGTTTGGAATGATCGAGTTGTAAAAATCAGACGCTTAACCCCTCGAGAATGTTTTCGCCTACAAGGATTTTCAGATGATTTGTTCGAGAAAGCCCAAGCAGTAAACTCCGATGCTCAACTATATAAACAGGCTGGAAATGGTGTGACGGTAACAGTTGTTTATGCCATTGGATATGCCATTCTAGCAAGCGAAGAATTATCGAAAATATCTTCAAAATAATCGAGAAATGACTGGATATATGTCTCCTTTAGAGGTAATATGTACACAACAAAGGAAGAGGAGAACACATCCATGACAACAACACTTGAAAAACTTTACGACATCTACCCAGCAACCGCAAGCATCATTCCTTACAAAGATTGGGTCATCGTTGCATCGAATGGGTATAATGGAACAGAAGTTGAGATTTACGAAACGGCTGATAGTCTTGAAGAGTTTGAAAACTTTGACCGCAGATTTGACCGCATTTACCAAGAAGCAGGAACATTCGAAGACTTTGGGCATGCAGTTAAGTGGGCGTTTGAAAAGATTGGAGAATAACATGGACGCAAAAATGTTCAATAACCTAAAGGCAATCTATCCAGTTGGTACAAAGGTTAGACTAGTAAAAATGGATGACCCACATCCAGTTCCTAAAGGCACACTTGGAACTGTGATTGGAGTGGATGACATTGGTTCACTCTTAGTTAAGTGGGAAAATGGCAGTTGCTTAAATGTTTTGTATGGTATTGATATCGTAGAAAAGGTAATGTGAGATGTGGGAAATTATGACTCGAACGGTTGGAGACAGACATTACGCTTGTGAATTTCTCCGTGAAGACACAACAGACCCAAGGAATATAGACGGTGCATGGATTAGAATACTGACAATAAAACGTGATGGTGAATATATCTACCAATATAGATATGGGAATGAAATAGATAACATGGACGATATTGACAGAATTGTCTATCAGGCCGTACTTGATAACTTTAATGAACTTTAAGAATGAACTCGAATTGAGTTCTTTTTTTCTTACTCTAAAGGAGGTGAGATTGTGGCAATCAGGGGGCGAAAACCAAAGCCTACGAATATGAAAATACTTGAGGGAAATCCTGGTAAGCGACCACTCCCTACGAATGAAGTCAAACCCAAACAAAAAGCCCCACGTTGCCCACAGTGGCTTGAAGATGATGCAAAAAAGGAGTGGAAACGGATGGGAAAAATTCTCGAACAGATGGGAATTTTAACCGAAATGGACATGACTGCTTTTGCAGGTTACTGTCAAGCATACGCTCGCTGGAAAGAGGCAGAAGAATTCCTTTCCAAGCATGGCTCCATTATCAAAACTCCGAATGGCTATCTCCAACAAGTCCCTCAAGTCTCTATCAGCCAGACCAACCTCAAAATCATGCTTAAATTCTGTGAGCAATTTGGTTTGACACCTTCAGCACGAAACCGATTAGCAACGATGGATGCGGAAGTTGGTACAGGTGATGAAATGGAAGATTTGTTAGGAGGAATTTTATGAGCTATCATTATGAACTAAGTCCATTCATGCTTCCAACCTCACACTATGATAAGGCAAAGGCTGATAGGGCAGTAACCTTTATCAATAACCTCTCCCACACCAAAGGCAAGTGGGCAGGAAAGCGATTTGATTTGTTGCCGTGGCAGGAACAGATTGTCCGTGACCTATTTGGAATTGTCAAGGAAGATGGTAATCGCCAATTCTTAACAGCCTATATAGAAATTCCAAAAAAGAATGGCAAGTCTGAGCTAGCAGCAGCTATCGCTCTTTATCTACTATATGCGGATAATGAAGCCAGTGCAGAAGTATATGGTGCCGCTTGTGACCGAAACCAAGCGTCAATCGTATTTGATGTAGCCAAGCAAATGGTGCAGATGAGTCGCCCTTTAGAAAAGCGTTCAAAGATAATGGGAGCAACCAAGCGTATTGTAAATTATTCTAACGCTGGTTTTTACCAAGTTCTCTCCGCAGAGACTGGGACAAAACATGGACTAAACGTTTCTGGCTTAGTCTTTGATGAAATCCACGCTCAGCCTAATCGTCATTTGTATGATGTATTGACCAAGGGGTCAGGAGACGCAAGGGAACAACCCCTCTTTTTTATTATCACAACAGCTGGAACGGATAGAAACTCTATCTGTTATGAGTTACATACCAAAGCATTGGATATTCTGAATGGTAGAAAGAAGGACACTTCATTCTATCCAGTGGTTTATGGTTTATCTGATGAAGATGATTGGAATGATGAAGCTAACTGGCTCAAAGCCAACCCTTCATTAGGGCATACTATTGGGATTGACAGAGTTCGAGAAGCCTACCAACAGGCACTAGACAATCCTGCAGAAGAGAATGTATTTAAGCAGCTCCGTCTAAATATGTGGACAAGCTCAAGTGTTGCTTGGATTCCAGAACATGTTTATGCGAAGGGAAATGATCCCATCCAATATGAAAGTCTCAAGGGTCGTAGCTGTTATGCAGGTTTAGACCTTTCTAGTACGTCAGATATAACGGCTTTAGTCTTGGTGTTCCCTCCTAGATTTGAAGAGGAGAATTATATCGTTCTGCCATTTTTCTGGCTACCTGAGGATACATTGGAGCTTAGATGTCGACGTGACCATGTTCTATATGATGTTTGGGAGCGTCAGGGTTACATCAAAACTACAGAAGGTAATGTCGTTCATTATGGTTTTATCGAAAAATTTATTGAAGACTTATCGGAAATCTATCATATCAAGGAGATAGCCTATGACCGTTGGAATGCGACACAGATGGTTCAGAATCTAGAAGGAATGGGCTTGACCATGGTGCCTTTCGGTCAGGGATACAAGGATATGAGTCCACCATCAAAGGAACTCTATAAACTTATGATGGAAGGCAAGATTCAACATGGTGGGCATCCAGTTCTGAAATGGATGGGACAAAACGTAGTCATGAGACAAGACCCTGCTGGCAATATTAAGCCTGATAAGGAAAAGTCAGTCGAGAAGATTGACGGTATTGTTGCACTCATTATGGGGCTGGACCGTTGTATTCGTCACCAAACCGAAGAAGGAAGTGTTTATGATGAACGTGGTATATTGAGTTTTTAGTTGACAAAATAAAGCAAAATACGTTACAATTGCAGTACAAAATTTAAAGGAGAAGTAGTATGGGAAAAACAGCCACTTTAAATGTACGTGTTGATTCGGATGATAAATTAAATGCAGAAAGTGTCTTGAAAGAGCTTGGAATGCCTATGTCTACATTGATTACCCTACTATTAAAGCAGGTTTCTATGACACGAAGCATTCCGTTTGATATTGCCTTACCACAAGCACCTTCTTCTGTAGATGTCTCACCACTGTCTGCTGGTGAATTGAAAGACCTGTTGGTGCAGAGCTATCACTCAGCGGATCATGAAGAAACGATATTGGCGGAAGATTTTTTCAAAGGTATTAAAGGGGTAAATTAATGATTGAATATCCCGTGAGATTGACAAAACAAGCCAGTGACGATTTGACTGCCATTTATCGCTTTATTGCGATAGAGCTACAATCACCCTTAACAGCAGATAAAAATATCCATCTCTTTGAACAATCCATCAAATCCTTATCAACGTTTCCAGAACGTTGTCCTATTCTTGAAGGGTTTGAGAGTGAGGGTATTTTGATTCGAAAACTTATTGTTAAAAACTATGTTATATTTTATCGTTTTGTTGGAGAGGTTGTAACTGTACTTCGAGTATTACATGGTACTTCTAACATTGATGCATTATTGAGAGATATCGCAGAAGATAATGATGTGAACTAATATTGGCATCTCCAAGCGGAGGTGCTTTTTCTATTCAAAGTGTTCAAAAAATAGTTGATAATATCGCCAAAATGACTTGATAAGTCCTTGCTTCTACGGTAATATGTGACTACAAAAAGAAGAGGGGAACAAAACAATGGCAACAAAAGCACGGATTGGATTATTGACGAAAAACCATACAGCACAAACAATCGAGGTAGCGTATGAAGGATATCCAGAATACACTGGGGAACTTCTAAAGAAACACTTTAAATCAAGCAAAGAAATTCGTGCATTACTTCAGAAAGGTGATATCATTCGGCTTGAAGATAGTCTTGACAAAATTGAACACGATGACTTACAGGAGAATGCCCAGCAACATCGTTTCATCGGTGACATAAGTCAATTGGCAGAGGATACCCTGGCAGATTACATTTATCTTTTTCAAGAAAGCGACAAAACATGGTATCTTCTTGAAGAAGGAGAAATGAAAAACATCTAAGAACAAACGATAAGCACTTCAATCGAGGTGCTTTTTTCGTACTCAAAAGGAGGAAGTATGGGACTACTAGATTTACTGGGACGTAAGCGTGCTAGGGATAAACCACGAAATAGTTATGAAGGACAGGACTTTTCATATCTGTTTGGACGAACGACCAGTGGGGAGAATGTGGATGAGTTTAAAGCTATGCAGACGACAGCTGTTTATGCTTGTGTCCGTATCTTGGCTGAAGCAGTAGCTTCACTACCCATTCATGTTTACGAGAGAACGGCAACTGGAAAGGAGAAAAAGGTGGAACATCCCCTATATTTTCTCTTGCATGATGAACCTAACCCTGAGATGTCATCCTTTGTTTTTAGAGAAACCTTGATGACCCATCTATTGATATGGGGCAACGCCTATGTCCAGATTATCCGAGATAGAAGCGGACAGGTTATCAGTCTCTACCCACTTTTGCCAGATAAAATGTCTGTACATCGGGACGAGAGTGGAAAGCTCTATTACAAATACAAGCGTCAGTCAGAAGAAAATCCAAACTTTAAGGAAAAGGGAGATGCTATATTGAAAGCAGAGGATGTGCTTCATGTTCCTGGTCTAGGTTTTGACGGCTTGATAGGTTATTCTCCAATTGCTCTTGCAAAAAATGCTATCGGTATGACCTTAGCTACGGAAAACTATGGGGCATCATTCTTTAAAAATGGTGCAAATCCAGGTGGCGTTTTGGAACACCCAGGTATTCTCAAAGATCCTAAACGAGTGAGAGATTCATGGAATGCAGTCTATAATGGGGTAACCAATGCCCACAAAGTGGCAGTTCTTGAGGAAGGGATGAAATACACTCAAGTAGGCATACCGCCTGAAGAAGCCCAGTTTCTTCAGACAAGAAAATTCCAAATCAATGAAATTGCAAGGCTCTACCGCATTCCACCTCATATGGTTGGTGACTTGGAGAAATCCTCATTTTCAAACATTGAGCAACAGTCTTTAGAATTTGTTAAATATACCTTAGACCCTTGGGTAGTTCGTCTAGAACAGGCTTTCAAGAGGTCTCTTTTTTTACCTGAAGAAAAGAAAACCTACTTTGTGAAGTTCAATGTGGATGGTCTTCTACGTGGAGACTATCAGAGTCGAATGAATGGCTATGCGATTGGTAGACAAAACGGCTGGCTCTCAACGAATGATATTCGTGAACTTGAGGATTTGAACCTCCTTTCAGATGAAGAAGGAGGTAATCTCTACTTGATAAACGGAAACATGACGAAACTGAAGGATGCGGGTGGCTTTATGAAACAAGCACCGCCAGAACAAGAAACTCAATCTGAGGAGGATATGGATGCATAAGTTTTGGAATTTTACAGAAGATGATAGTGGTCGAACACTTCGTATAGAAGGACAGATTGCTGATGAGACGTGGTTTGGCGATGAAGTCACGCCAAAAGTATTTAAAAATGATTTACATGCAGGAAACGGAGACATCACCCTCTGGATTAATAGTCCAGGGGGTGATGTTTTTGCGGCTGCTCAAATCTATAACATGCTGATGGATTACAAAGGTGATGTCCATGTAGTGATTGATGGATTAGCCGCAAGTGCTGCGAGTGTCATTGCCATGGCAGGTACAACGGTTTCTATGAGTCCAGTTGCCATGATGATGATTCACAACCCTTGGACTGTGGCACAAGGTGAAGCCAAGGACATGCAGAAGGTCATTGAAATGTTGGGAGAAATTAAGGAATCCATCATCAATGCCTATGAACTAAGAACAGGACTTTCAAGAACCAAACTCTCGCACCTCATGGACTCAGAGTCTTGGTTCAATGCCAAAAAGGCTGTTGAACTAGGCTTTGCGGACAAGATTCTCTTTGACAAACAAGATGATCAGGGAATGGATACTGAGAGTTATTCTTTCAGTCGAAATGCTGCCCAACAAGATTTACTTGTAAAAATGCAGGCGAAACTTGAAGTCCAACAACCAAAGAAAACAATCCCTATCAATCAGTTGGAAAAACGATTGAATTTGCTCAAATAATGAAAGGAATATGAACTGATGTCTAAATTACTTGAATTGAAAGAAAAACGTAACCAAGCTTGGCAACAAGCAAAAACCTTCCTTGATTCTGTTCGCTCAGAAGACGGATTGGTGTCAGAGGAAGATTCCAAACGCTATGATGATATGGAATCAAAAATTAACCTCTACAATCAAGAGATTGCTCGGTTGGAGCGTCAAGAAAAGATTGACCTTGAACTTTCTCAACCAGCATCACAGGCTCTAATTGGGCAGCCCACTACAGTTTTGAATGACAAGACTACTGAAGAGGAAAAGAAAGGTGTCGCTTCAGATACCTATGCCAAGACATTTTGGACAAGTGTCCGTAAGCGTCATTTCTTTGATGTCAAAGACGTCCTTCGAGTAGGGGAAGATACCGAAGGTGGTCATCTTGTTCCTGATGAGTATGAGAAGAAACTGGTTCAAGGATTACAAGAAGAGAATTTCTTCCGCAGCCTTGCGACTGTCATCAAAACCTCTAGTGGTGAGCGTAAGATTCCTGTTGTAACTGGACATGGTTCAGCATCATGGATGGATGAAAATGGTCTTTATCCTGAAACAGAAGAAACCTTTGGTCAAGTGACACTCGACTCTCATAAGATAGGGACTGCTATTCGTATTTCAGAAGAGCTACTTAACGATTCAGTCTTTGACCTTGAGTCCTATATGACGGCTGAATTTGCTCGTCGTATTGGAACGGAAGAAGAAAAGTCGTTCTTGATTGGTGATGGTTCTAAGAAACCGACAGGTATCTTTACTCAGGCAGAAGTTACAGGTCCAACGACTGCTACAAAGGATATTACCTTTGACGATATGATTGAATTGTATCATTCTCTACCAGCACCCTATCGTAAGAACGCAGTTTGGATTTTACATGATACGACTGTCAAAGCTATCCGTAAACTCAAGGATAACAATGGCAATTACATTTGGCAGCCATCCACTCAAGCTGGACAACCAGATTTGATTTTAAATCGTCCATACTACACATCAACCTTTGCCCCACTTCCTGAAGCAGGAAATAAAGCCATTGCATTTGGCGATTTTTCTTATTATTGGATTGCGGATCGTCAGGGTCGTACCTTCAAACGTCTGAATGAACTCTATGCCAATAATGGACAGATTGGATTTCTTGCTTCACAACGTGTGGATGGTAAGTTAGTTCTACCTGAAGCCGTTAAGACTCTAACTGTAAAGGCTAAGTAGTTATGGTTAGTTTAGCAGAAGCAAAACAGTATCTCAAAGTGGAACACGATGATGAAGATGGACTGATTGAGCAATTGCTTGAAACCAGTCAACAACTCTGTGAAGATATTTTGCGTCAATCAATTTATTCAGAAGTTTTAAAGACGGCAATCCTATACGGGGTTGCCTATCTTTATGAACATAGAGAAGATGCAAATCATAAGGAGTTGAAGGAGACGCTTTATCACTTATTGTTGGCTGAACGAAAGGATGTGTTCTGATGAAGATTGCACCTTTGAGGGAACGCTTGTCGTTTCATGTTCGACAGATTGTTCAAGATGAGATTGGCAATGAAAGTTCGACATGGATACCTTTATTTGAACGGTGGTGCTCTTGTCGTCCTCTCACCTTGACCGAAAGGGATGGGAGTGTGACAAAACTGGAACAAGAGAAAGTCCAGTTCACCCTCAGGTATGAAAAAGCAATTCTTGGACTTCATACCTTAACGACTCGCATTCAATTTCGTGGTCAAACCTATGAGATTGAGTCGATTGATGGAGATACAGTACCAAGGCAACTGATTTACATCGTCGCCATTAAGGAGGAGAGTTATGACTAGAATTGAATTGGGTGCACTAGAATCTGCCATCGCAAATGAGCTGGCTGAGTATGTGCAGGATACAACAGAGGTGATGCGTGAAGTTGTAGAGGAAGTCACTGAGGAATCTATTGAATCCTTGAAAGCAACGTCACCGAGAAAGAGTGGTTCCTATGCCAAAGGGTGGAAGAGTAAAGCAACGATTGATACCAGTACAGGTCTAACCAAGACCATTCATAATCGAACGCCAGGCCTGACGCATCTATTAGAAAATGGTCATGCCAAAAGATCTGGTGGGCGAGTTGAGGGGATAAAGCATATCTCTCCTGTAGAAAAACAAGCAATACAATCCTTAGAAGAGAAACTGAGAAAGCGAGTGTGATAAGACATGTTCCTAAGTGAAATGTACTCCATTCTCAAAGAATTACAGCTCCCAGTTGCCTACCATCATTTTGAAGAAGGGAGTCGTCCAAGACCACCGTATCTAGTATATTTGGTGACTGATTCAGAAAATCATGGTGCAGACAATTGGACCTATCATAAGCAGAATAACCTGCAAGTGGAACTCTATACTACTAAGAAAGATTTAGCAACTGAACAAAAGGTGGAGTCATTATTTGACAGCCACCTTATTTATTTTGAAAAAGTAGAGACCTATATCTCATCTGAGAAACTCTACCAAATAACCTATTACATCACATTACATGGAGGATAGTATGGCTGAAAAGAATAAGGTCACCTTTGGACTACAAGATGTCCATTGGGCAGAAGTTACAAGCGAAGGTTCTGATGGTACGTTGACATACGGCAATGTGGAACGACTTCGTGGTGCTGCAGAATTAACTCTTGAACCAACAGGAGACAAGGGGTCTTATAAGGCAGACAATATCAATTTTTATACAACGGAGTCAAACGATGGTTATGAAGGAACACTAAAAGTTGCACTTCTAACGCAGGAATTTTTGACTCGAGTCCTCGGAGAACAGTTGGATGCGACGACAAATACCATTTCAGAAATCGCAAATAGCGAAAAGAAAAATTTTGCGTTGATGTTCCGTTTTGAAGGGGATAAAAAAGAAACATTACACGTTTTGTATTATTGTTACGCATCTCGTCCGACTGTTGGTTCAAAAACCAAGTCAGGTTCGGATATCAATGAGGTAGAGTTGACCTTTACTGCCAGTCCTCGCCCACTCGATAAGGTTGTACGTCGACGAACAACAGAGGAAACGAGTGATGAGATTCGTCAAAATTGGTTCAAGGCAGTTTTTGAACCTCGTAAGTAAGGAGTAGGCAATGAGAGAAAGTATTACCATAGCAGGAACAACCTACGAGTTAGCTACCAATGCCTACACACCAATTGCTTATAAAGAGCAGTTTGGTAAGGACTATTTCCAAGATCTCTTTTCTATGGTCAATAGTCAAGCTATCTTGGATAAGCTAGACCAGCTGGAGGAAGGGGAAGAACTCAAGGCAAGTCAGGTTGATGTGTCTATCTTATCTGACTTTGATATGACCTTTTTCCATCGTCTTTTTTGGGTTTTTGCCAAATCTGCCAATCCTCGTGTGAAACCTTTTGTGGATTTCTTCATGGAATTGGAGGAATTTCCAGTTCAGGAAGTAGCCCCTGTCTTGATGAATATGTTGAACCAAGGGATGTCAACCAGAAAAAAGCAGATGAAACAGAAACAGCGAGTGAGGAAATCTTCACAGTAGAGAGCTATTTCTCCTGTTGTAAGGAGACTGGTTTGACCATTGACGATTTAAAACATATCTCTATTGGGATGGCACTTGACTACCAAACGGATTATGTGGAGATGCGTACTCGAGAAACTTCTCAAACACGCCCAGCAACTCAAGCTGATTTTGATAATTTCTGATGGTAGAAAGGAGGGACTATGGCTGGAAACATAAAGGGAATTACGATTGAAATTGGTGGCGATACCCAACCCTTACAAGATGCACTTAAGGGTGTAAACAAACAAGCATCTGAAGCTACCAAAGAATTAAGACAGATTGATAAGGCTCTCAGGTTTGATACAGGAAATGTCACCCTCCTCACTCAAAAGCAGGAAGTGTTAGCTAAACAAGTTGAGACAACCAAAGAAAAATTGGCAACGCTCCGTCAAGCCCAATCACAGGTGGAAGCTCAATTTAAGGCTGGGGATATTGGGGCAGACCAGTACCGTGCCTTTCAACGTGAGGTGGAAACTACTCAAAGGCTGCTAACGTCCTATGAAACTAAGTTAGCTGATGTGTTATCAACACTTGAGAATCACGGTCGAGCCAGTAGTTCAGCGGCTCAACAATTAGATAAACTCCAAGTGGAGCAGGGGCAGTTAGCAAGTGAGATGAACAAGGTCACGTCTCAATTTGAGCTACAAGAAAGTGCTTTGTCATCCAATAGTTCTGAGGCAGAACGCAATGCCATAGCCCAACAAAAGATTGGAGCACAGTCAGAAATTGTTTCTAAACAAATTTCCAATCTCGAAAAGCAACTAGCCTTGACAAAGAGGGAATATGGTGAGAATTCCATTGAAGCCAATAAGATGGAAGCTGAGTTGAATCAAACAAAGACCGCTCTCAATAACCTGAACAACGAGATGGATGAGACCAAATCCTCTGCCGATGGTGCTCAAGATGGCATGAAAGCCATGTCTGACACCATTCGGGCTGAGGCACTTCAAGCGACCAGTGAGAAGCTTGCAGACATCTCTCAGAAAATCTTCGAAGTCGGAACAGAGTCCATGTCTGCGGCAGCTCAACTTCAAGCCAGCAATGCCCAATTCTCTACCGTCTTTGGAGATATGGAGAATGCTGCTAAGGATGCACTCAATAAGATTGGGGAAGAGATGGACATTGTTCCAGAGCGTCTTCAAGGTTCCTTCACTCAGATGGCTTCCTTTGCCAAAACCTCTGGGATGGATACGGCTCAGGCTTTGGATCTGACCACTCGTGCCACCAGAGCAGCGGCTGATGGGGCAGCATTTTACGACAAATCCATCGAAGAAGTCACCGAAAACCTGCAGTCCTTTCTCAAAGGAAACTATGAAAATGACGCAGCTCTAGGTATTTCTGCGACAGAAACCACTCGTAATGCAGCGGCGAACAAGCTCTATGGAAAGTCCTTCAATGAACTATCAGAAGCTCAGAAACAGTTAACCCTCCTTCAAATGGTAGAGGACGGCAATGAACTTTCTGGAGCCTTGGGACAAGCTGCAAGGGAATCAGACGGACTGGAAAACGTTCTGGGTAACTTAAGACAGTCTGGAACTAATGCTCTAGCAGCAATCGGTCAACCGATTCTGGAGATGCTTATTCCAGTCTTCCAAAGTTTGGCAGACATTGTTAGTCAACTAGCGACTTGGTTTACCAACTTATCCAGTCCCATCAAGGAAGTCGTCATTATATTCACAGGTATTTTAGCCGTGGTAGGGATGTTACTTCCAGTTTTCTTGGGCTTACAGGTTGCGGCAACCGCTATGGGGACAACCGTTGTTGGAATGATAACGGCATTTTTGCCGATTGTGGGGATTATTGTTGGTATTGTAGCTGCCATTACCTTACTGATTGTTGGGTTAAAAGAACTCTGGACGAATCACGAAGGCTTTCGAACGACTGTGATGGAAATCTGGAATAGTATCTATGCCTTTCTGACTATGATCATCCAGCAGATTTCTAGTTTTGTTATGTCCATCTGGGGAACGCTAACCACATGGTGGACTGAAAACCAACAACTGATTCTTGATGCAGCAAACACAGTATGGAATGCCATTTCAACGGTCATCACTACAGTAATGACAATTCTTGGACCATTGATTCAAGCTAGTTGGGAAAATATCAAACTCATTATCACAACCGCATGGGACATGATAAAGGTTGTGGTTGAAACAGCTATCAATATGGTTCTTGGAATCATTAAAGCTGTGATGCAAGTCATAACTGGTGATTGGGCGGGTGCTTGGGAAACGATTAAGCAGGTACTTTCAACGGTATGGGAGGGAATTACATCCCTTATTTCCATTGCGTTAAACTTCATTGCCCAATTTATTTCAACTGCTTGGACGGGGATCAAGAATACTATCTCAAATGTACTATCTGCCATTAGTTCTGTTATTTCAACTATCTGGTCAGCTATTCAATCGACAATATCCAGTGTCCTATCTGCGATTGGTTCAACTGTTTCAACTATCTGGAACGGTATCAGTAGTACTGTATCCAACATCTTGAATGGTATATCTAATACGGTTTCATCTGTTTGGAATGGTGTGAAAAATACCATTTCAAGTGCTATCAATGGTGCAAGAGATGCCGTGAGTAATGCCATCAATGCCATTAAAAATCTCTTTAACTTCCAAATCAGATGGCCACATATTCCCCTTCCACATTTTCGAGTGTCAGGCTCAGCCAATCCACTGGATTGGTTAAAGGGAGGTATTCCAAGAATCTCCATTGATTGGTATGCCAAAGGTGGAATTTTAACCAAACCAACCGCATTTGGTGTAAATGGCAATAGCCTAATGGTAGGGGGTGAGGCTGGAAAAGAAGCAGTCTTGCCTTTGAATGAACAAACATTGGGTGCAATTGGTCGAGGAATCGCAAAGACCATGACAAGCAATCTACCAACTATTCATATCACCATTACTGGAAATACAGTAAGAGAAGAGACTGACCTTCACCGACTTGCGGAGATGGTTGGAGAGAAATTAGTGTATGAATTAGAACGTCAGCAAGGATTGAGAGGAGTGAAACCATGATTAGACATAATGCATTAACCATTGGTGGAGTGTCCACGGCTAGTTTTCCTTTTAAGGTAATCGTGGAAGATAGCCCTTCTATCACAGTTAGTGAAAGTAAGACGCAATTGATAGAACACCAAGGTCTATCAGGTGCGGTTCTTCAAACCAATCCTCGCAGAAGTGTCATGGAACTGAGCTATACCCTCTATCTTGTTAAACCTAGTGAAGAACAGCTATTTTCCTTTTTGAAGCTATTTTTGAAAGAAGGATTTTGGCTTGAGAACGCTAGTTTCAAGACCATACGCTTTTGGTGTTACAAGGTTCACCATACTCCAGTTCAAAAGGATAAGTTGGGGGTGTATGAGCTTAAGGTTACCTTTTCTTGTCACCCAACCAAGTGGTTCAAAACGACAACCTCGCAGGTGTTTAGAACCAGTGGTGTTTTGCGATGTCAAGGTTCAGCCATTGCTTTTCCAAAGATTACCATAAGCGGCAACTCAAGTAGTGAAACTAGCTTTACGATTGGGGATGATGTCATCCGCTTGGAGCGATTACAAGAAACACTCATTATGGATAATAATCCTAGTCAGCCAAGTTTTAAGACACAAAGAGGTCAGCCTGTAAAATGGTCTGGTGATTTTATCTCCATTGATGCAGGTAGAAATGACTCAGTTGGAGTTGTCTTAGGTTCTGGCATCACATCATTAACAATAGAAACGAATTGGGGGTGGGCTTAGTGTTATCATTATTAGACATAACTGTTCGAACGGCAAAATGGCATGGGAAACCACTCCCAGAAACCATTAAGGCAAGTGTCAAAGAAACATTGAATGGGGATTTTGTTTTGACCTTTACCTATCCAATTACGGATAGTGGTTTGTATCGTGAGCTTAAAGAGGATTATTTGGTTCGAAGTCCAGTACCAGTATTAGGACACCAGTTGTTTCGGATCAAGAAAATTATTGAAGGTGATTCAACTCTAGAAGTGACAGCTTATCATATTTCAGATGATGTCATGACTAGAATTGTTTCTCCTTTTTCTTGTGAACAAGTTGCCTGTGCAACAGCTCTCTCTTCTCTAGTCATGGCGAGCAAGTCTCCACTGGGAGATTTTTCTTTTACAAGTGATATTGTCAAGAACAGAACCTATACAACAGACAAGGAACAGACGCTTTACTCCAGCCTGCTGGATGGCAAACATTCTATCCTTGGTACTTGGGAGGGAGAATTGGTTCGAGATAACCTTGCCCTATCAATTAAAAGTGAGCGAGGACGAGACCGTGGGGTAGTTATCTCTACTCACTACAATTTGAAAAAGTATCAACGAACCAAAGAAAGTTCACAGGTTATCACTCGTATCCATGCCACTTCAAGCTTCAAACAAGATGGGCAGGATAGGGAGACTGTACTTCAAGTCACTGTAGATAGTCCGATGATTAACTTCTATCCTTTCATCAATGAAGTGACCTATACAAATAATAGCGTCAGAACTCGTCAAGAGTTAATAGAGTGGGCTAGTAGCAAGTTTCGCTTAGAGGGAATAGATAAACCAAAAGATGCCATCATCATTGAGGCATTTGAGTTAGATGGTCAAACAGTTCATCTAGGCGATACCGTAACTTTAAAAAGCAAGCTACACGGCATTGATATGAAGAAGAATGCCATCGCCTATGATTATGATCCTTTAGCTAAGAATTACCGCTCTATCACTTTTGATGATAAGGCAAGTAGCGGTACAGGTAAAACTGGCGGTAGCTTAACTACACTAGCCAATAATCTCCTTGATGGAAATAAGCGGAGTGAGGATGTTGCCGTTGAAATTGCCATTGATAATGCCAACAGAGCATTTGATGCGGAATTTGAGAAACGTCAAGTAGCCATTGATAATGCTATCGAACAGGCTCAAAGTCGTGGGGAGGTCTATGCGGATCGATTAAAGGCCAGAATTGATAATGAACTTACTTCTATTCACCAACAGATGCGGCAACAGGAAGAGGAACAGCAACGTACAACTCGTGAATTATTGGCAAAGGCTGGGGTAAATACGAACCTAGCCACGGAAGCCAAACTGAAGGCAGAACAGGCTCAAACTGGGGCAACTGAAGCCCTCAGAAGGGCAGAACAAGCCAAGCTTGATGCCATTCAAGAAGCTAACCGATTGACTTCAACGGAGCGTAGTCAAACAGAGTCAAAGATTGCGACAGCTAAATCACAAGCTATCTCTGAAGCTAGTCGATTGGTTGATGTAGCAAAATCACTATTAGGTGGACAGTTGGCAACTGTCAGTACCAATCTCTCACAAACCAAGGAGGAAATAAAACTTCTTGCGAGTAAGCAACTGGTGGATAGTCTGACTGGTCGGGTAACCAGTGCAGAATCCATGATTCAAGTACAGGCAGACCAAATTTCTCAGCGTGTTAAAACCAGTGATTTTAACCAAGCAAAACAGAGAATCGAAACTGCCGAGTCATCGATTACGCAATTGGGGAATCGCATAACAACTGAAATCAGTCAGGTGGATGCGAAAATTCCAACTAGCCTAGACGGTCTCAATTTGATGACTGGTACTCGTGATTGGTCAAATAAAGGAAATGCATGGCATTTAGGAAACAACTGGTCTACCGAAACAGAGAATTTCAGAGGACTGGTTGTTCGTTCAACCCAAGCAGGGTTCAACGGAAGTCATCAGAATATTGTTGTGAAAGCAGGAGATGTCATTACCTTTAGCTTTTATGCCAAAGCGAATCTGCCACTTTCTTCCATCAAAGTTTCAGCGATTTGGACTGGTTCGAGTGTCTATCGTGCTCCAGTGGCAAGAGTGAGGGAATCGGACGATATTATATCCGTCACAAGTGACTGGAAACGCTACTGGAAAACAGTTCATGTCATATCTGATGGTTCACTCCAATTTCGAACGGAGTACAATGCAAGCACAATCCCAAATGGGAATAAATTCTATGTTGCAGGATTGAAAGTCGCAAAGACCTCACTAGACACAGGTTATTCAGAAAATCCAGCAGATATAGCTGGTGAATTGACCACCCAACGGACACTCATCACTCAAACGGCTTCTGGTGTAGAGCAGGTTTCTACAAGATTAACCGAGGCGAGTGGAAAGATTTCTAGTAGTGAAACACAGATTCGACAATTAGTTTCGGATGTATCCTCAAAGGTCAGTCAGACGGATTTCAATAACTTGAAACGAACTGTTGAAGGACATACTACATCCATCCAACAGACGCAACAATCTATTTTGCTTAAGGCTGATAAGACCGTTCTTGAAGGGGTCAAAACCACCGCTGACAATGCCTTGGCTAAGGCCAACACAAACGCAAGTCAGATTACTCAAACCAAGGCTGATTTACGGATTGCCAATGACGCCATC
Source organism: Streptococcus sp. 2018037 (assembly GCF_019754195.1). NCBI lineage: Bacteria > Bacillati > Bacillota > Bacilli > Lactobacillales > Streptococcaceae > Streptococcus > Streptococcus sp. 2018037. Next base: position 57,062 of record NZ_JAIJZQ010000003.1, on the reverse strand, counting down.
TCACAGAAAGTTGCAAGGACTGATTTTAATAGCTTGACTGGTCGAGTAGCAAATGCAGAAACCACTATCCGAACACAGGCTGGACAAATTGAGCAACGTTTAACAAGTACGCAAGTTGAATCAGCTATTAACTCAAAAGGTTATCAAACCAAGTCACAGGTTGATTCCAATATTACTGGTCGTGGCTATCTAACCAGCAGTTCTCTCCAACCCTATGCGACGACAACTAGTGTGCAGAATTTGGTCAAAACAACCTCTGATAGTTTTACTCAACGAATCAGTCAAACGGAAAGCAGAATCCCTACCTCAGTTTCGCATCGCAATTTGATTGCTGGTACTTCGGATAGATGGAGTGCTTATCAGACGATAAATGCCAGTAGTAACTGGATAGCCTCTTTAGGAAGGGTGCAATTTGGAGATAGTAGTGGTATCTATGTTGGGTCAAAAGTGCATTTATATGTTCATATCTCAGCGGATGAGATTACATTTGACCCTGCGGTGACGACTCGTACTATGAAACTTCAAGGTCCAATCTTGGATAGTCAAAATGTTTGGACATGGACCAACTGGAATTTGTATCACCCTTTCTACAATAAATGGAGCAGCAATCTGACGACGGGTAACAACTATCGGTTAATTAAACTGACCTCTACCATCACTCAAGAGATGTACCAACAGTCTAAAGGATTTGAACTTCAAGTCAGAATTGATGGAGTTAAAACAGGTAAGTTCCATGTGAGAGCTTTAATGGTATCAACTGGTGATATCTTTCCAGACTATTGGACACCGTCATTAGACGACTTTACGACAATGAGCGTCTTTCATGAAGTGCGGGATACTGTAAGTAGTCACACTCGGACCATTGGAGATCACACCAATCAAATCAGTCAGGTTGTTCAAACGGCTAATGGGATTGTGACACGAGTTGGCAATCTAGAAACAAGTCGAGCAACAACTGCCACAGTAAATGCCATTCAAACACAGGTTTCGACACTTGCAGGGGCGTGGTCGGTTCGAAATCTGACCAGTGCAGGAACAGTCCTCAGTCAGCTCAATCTCAATAAGGATGGCACAGTCAAAATCGATGGAAAACTTGTCCAAATTACAGGAACTACCTATATCCAAGAGGGTGTCATTGCAAGTGGTAAGATTGCAAGTCTTGATGCAGGCAAGATTACGACAGGTATTATCTCTGCAGCTCGAATTGGAGCAGAAGCAATCACTGCGGATAAGTTAAAGGTTGACCAAGCTTTCTTTACCAAGTTTATGGCAACAGAAGCCTATCTTAAGCAGTTATTTGCCAAATCAGCCTTTATAACCCAAGTGCAGTCAGTAACGCTATCTGCCAACAAAATTTCTGGTGGTATCTTGTCAGCAATCAACGGAGCCATGAAAATCAATCTGTCACTTGGAAACATCAAGTTCTTTACAAACTCTCCATCCATTTCTCGTGAGGTTAGTGGCTATCCTCACCAATGGGTTTCATTTGAAACAGGTACCTCAAACGGTAAGCCATGTGGTGTAACCATTATCGGTTCTAATCGATGGAACAACTGGAATGCCAATGACGGTGGCTTTGTAGGAATTCGAGCATGGAACGGTACAGATACCGACCAAATTGATGTGGTAGGCGATAAGGTACGTTTAGCTAGTGCTCCATATACCAATCCAGATGGCTGGGAAATAGTAACGTTGCCTAACCGACTGAGTATTGATGCCTATAAAGCTTCTGACCGACCAAGTTCAATTTTGAATATCGGAGATATCCGCATCTATCGAAACAGTACAAGCTATGTCAGCTTGAAGGACGTACTTCATCAATTCAATCACAATTTTAAACACTTAGTAAACATCACTGGTCGAGGTGACGTCATCTTGACATGGGATACGATTAAATAAAGGAGTTCACAGATGAATCTAGAACAAATCAACCAATCACTAAAACTAACTATTCAGGAGCTTGTCACAAAGCTATCTGATGAAATTACCGCTAAGAACCTCATTGCCATCCAATTGGTGGAAAGGGATGAGGAACTTAGTCAATTGCGGAAAGAAAAACAGGAATTGACTGAGTTGTTAGAAGTTCAGACAAAACCTGAAGAAGGGAAAGGAGAATAGTTATCATGGCACTTCTCAATATTGACAAAGTAACAGAACCATTTGATTTGGAAACAGCTCTCGCTTACATGCGTAAGAATGGAGAGTTCATACGTTGTAGGACCGCAGAGCAGGATTTTTACATGTATCTTGAAGAAGTAAGGCGACCTGCCATTAAGAATGGAAAGCGGCAGTTGATTACAACTGAAACAGTTTGGGCATTTAATCAGTGGGGCAGTACCACATTAACACTGAACCTTTCTGATTTGTTCCATGATTGTTTCTATCTGATGCGGTTTGATGAGAACGGTCAACCAGATTGGTCAGACCCTACCATTGTGCAGGAGGGTTCAGTAGAAAGTGAGGTGACCGATGAAGGAATTGTTAACACTTAATAAGATTTTATTTTCCATGATTGGAGGCTTGATTGGTAGTCTATTTGGAGAGTTGGATGGCATCCTATATGCTCTACTGGTCTTCATTATTATTGACTATCTAACAGGAATTTTTGCGGCAGTTGTAGAGAAACAGTTGTCGAGTAGTATCGGTTTTCGTGGTATCTTTAAAAAGATAGCCATTTTATTTTTGGTTTCATTAGGTCATCTGATTGATACAGCTATTATCAAGCAGGGTGGAACAATTCGAACCATGGTCATTTTCTTTTATCTCAGTAATGAGGGGTTAAGTATTCTAGAAAATACCGTTCGAATTGGTTTACCAATACCTGAGAAACTACAAGCAATCTTAAAACAAATCAACGAGAGGTGAGAAGATATGGGAAAACATCTAGTCATTTGTGGTCATGGCCAAGGGCGAACAAGCTATGATCCTGGAGCAGTGAATGCCAAACTAGGTATCACAGAAGCAGGAAAGGTTCGAGAATTAGCCAAGTTAATGTCTAAGTACAGTGGACAGCGAATTGATTTTATTACCGAACAAAATGTTTATGATTATCGGAGTATTACTAGTATTGGTAAGGGATACGACTCGATTACTGAATTGCACTTCAATGCCTTTAATGGAAGTGCTAAAGGTACAGAAGTCTTGATTCAATCTTCCTTAGAAGCAGATAAGGAAGATATGGCTATCCTGTCTCTCCTTTCACACTATTTCCAAAATCGTGGCATTAAGAAGGTAGATTGGCTATATAATGCCAATCAAGCAGCAAGTCGTGGATACACCTATCGTTTGGTGGAGATTGCTTTCATCGATAATGAACAAGATATGGCGATTTTTGAGAACAAGAAAGAGGATATTGCGAGAGGTCTTGTATCAGCAATAACAGGAGTTGAAGTCAAGACCATAGTTCCCTCGACCCCCAGTTCAACCGCTGGGAGTTCAGGAACTCCTTCAAAACCAATCTATCTTGTTGGTGATAGTCTTAGGGTGTTGCCTCATGCGACTCATTATCAGACTGGTCAAAAAATCGCCAACTGGGTCAAGGGGCGCACCTACAAAATCCTCCAAGTAAAAAATGTTCACCAGTCCAACAGTAAGAGAGCTTATCTACTTGATGGAATCAAGTCTTGGGTGCTTGAGCAGGATGTAGAAGGAACTACTAAAGGCCACAGTGAGCAGACCTATCAAGCACAGAAAGGCGATACCTATTATGGAATCGCTCGGAAGTTTGGTTTAACAGCTGATGCTCTTCTTGCGGTAAATGGCTTGAAGAAGACGGATATTTTAAAAGTTGGACAAACTCTAAAGGTCAATGCGGCTTCAAGGACAACAACCGCTATTCCAACCAGTGTTGCAAGTCGTGTAGTTGCGTCCGCTTTATCTAAGGTTGGTCAAAAGGTGACTGTTCCATCTAACCCTTATGGCGGACAGTGTGTTGCCCTAGTGGATAAGATTGTTCAAGAGCTTACGGACAAGAATATGTCCTATACTAATGCCATTGATTGTTTGAAGAAAGCAAAATCAAATGGTTTCCAAGTAATCTACGATGCTTGGGGTGTGAATCCTAAAGCAGGTGATTTTTATGTCATTCAGACGGATGGTTTGGTATATGGTCACATTGGTGTCTGTGTAACGGATTCAGATGGAAAAAGTATAGATGGCGTGGAACAGAATATTGATGGATATTCTGACCATAATAGGAACGGAATCAATGACCAATTGGAAATTGGTGGCGGTGGTATCACTCGTCGTGTGAAACGTCAATGGATGGCGGATGGCTCACTTTACGATTCAACTGGAACAGTTAAACTGGGTAAAGTTGTAGGTTGGTTTAGAATTTCATAATTATGTTATTAGCCTGGTGGAAACATCAGGCTTTATTTTTTTGCCTTTTTTTCAATAACTGCGGAAAAATTACTCCCAAACCTACCTAGTAAGGTAGGAGGAATATTTGTATTCCATGAACTGTGGCATAAATTTATCAGGTCGAAATAGTTGGTCTGATAACTTGACTAATATTCCCTTTAGAGTGATATATAGTGTGCCATTACATAGGAAGGAGAGTAAATGTCCGTAAAGAAGATTAGAGTCAATAGACAAAAACATAGGAAGAGGGTCTGTGCCTACATTCGAGTTTCGACGACTAATGGAAGTCAGTTAGATTCATTAGAAAATCAGAAGCAGTATTTTGAAAAACTGTATTCCAATAGAGACGATATTGATTTTATAGGTGTTTATCATGACAGAGGTATATCTGGTTCTAAGGATAATCGTCCAAATTTTCAAGCTATGATCGAAGATTGTCGTAGAGGTAAGATTGATGTTATTCATACCAAGTCAATTGCACGCTTTGCCAGAAATACGGTTACAGTTCTTGAAATTAGTCGTGAACTGAAGGCGATAGGAGTAGACATATTCTTTGAGGAGCAAAACATTCATACCCTTTCAAGTGAAGGGGAAGTGATGCTTTCAGTTTTAGCGAGTATTGCCGAGGACGAGTTAAGGAGTATGAGTGGCAATCAACGTTGGGCCTTTCAAAAGAAATTCCAGCGAGGAGAGCTGGTCATTAACACCAAGCGATTCTTAGGATACGATGTTGACGAAAACGGGGAGTTGATTATCAATCCAGAAGAAGCTTTGATAGTCAGGCAAATATTTGCACTTTACCTTGAAGGGTATGGTACTCATCGTATTGCCAAGCTGTTAAATGAAAAGGGCGTTGCGACTGTTACAGGTGCTAAATGGCATGACACCACAATCCGTCAAATGTTAAGCAATGAAAAATACAAAGGTTCAGTCTTACTGCAAAAGTATTTTCATGATGGTGTGAATGGTCCCAAAAAATTGAACAAAGGCGAACTTGAACAATACTTGATTGAAGATAATCATGAAGCTATCATATCAAAAGAAGATTGGCAAAGAGTCCAAGATAAGCTAACTAGTAGAAGATGGCAACAAGGTAGAAACAAAACTTATAAATTTACAGGTTTGTTAAAGTGTCAGCATTGTGGTTCGACTCTAAAGAGACAAGTTTCTTACAAGAAAAAAATTGTTTGGTGCTGTTCCAAATACATTAAGGAAGGAAAAGCAGCTTGTCAAGGGATGCGTGTGCCAGAAGTAGATATCTCAAATTGGACAGTAACCTCGCCAGTAAAAGTGATAGAAAGGGATAGAGATGGGGAAAAGTATTACAGTTATTCCAGCCAAGAAAGTGCAGACCAGTATTCTTCATCAGGACAGGAAGAAAATCAAAGTAGCCGCATATTGTCGAGTGTCCACCGACCAAGAAGAACAGCTATCAAGTTATGAAAACCAAGTTAATTATTACCGAGAGTTTATCTCTAAACACGAGGACTATGAGTTAGTTGACATCTATGCGGATGAGGGCATCTCAGCAACCAATACCAAAAAACGTGATGCTTTTAACCGCTTGATACAAGATTGTAGGGCTGGTAAGGTGGATAGGATTTTGGTCAAGTCAATTAGTCGATTTGCCAGAAACACCCTTGATTGTATCAAATACGTCCGAGAGCTGAAAGAACTGGGTGTTGGTGTCTCTTTTGAAAAGGAGAATATTGACAGCCTTGATTCCAAAGGTGAAGTTCTCCTTACAATCCTTTCTTCCTTAGCACAGGATGAGTCACGCTCTATCTCAGAGAATGCTACGTGGGGAATTCGTAAGAAGTTTGAACGTGGCGAGGTGCGCGTGAATACCACTAAGTTCATGGGTTATGACAAGGATGATAATGGTAGGCTTATCATTAACCCTCAACAAGCAGAAACAGTTAAATTCATCTACGAGAAATTCTTAGATGGGTATAGTCCTGAGTCCATAGCTAAATATTTGAATGACAATGAAATACCTGGTTGGACAGGAAAGGCAAATTGGTATCCAAGCGCAATACAGAAAATGCTTCAAAATGAAAAGTATAAGGGTGATGCTTTATTGCAAAAGACTATTACAGTTGATTTTCTGACTAAGAAACGTGTTCAAAATGATGGTCAAGTCAACCAATACTATGTAGAAAATAGTCATGAAGCTATAATTGACAAAGACACTTGGGAATTAGTACAGTTGGAATTGGAAAGGAGGAAAGCCTACCGAGAGGAGCATCAGCTCAAGTCCTATATCATGCAAAATGACGATAATCCTTTTACAACTAAGGTGTTCTGTGCAGAATGTGGTTCAGCCTTTGGTCGAAAGAACTGGGCCACCAGTCGAGGTAAACGTAAGGTGTGGCAATGTAACAATCGTTATAGGGTCAAAGGACAGATTGGTTGTCAGAATAACCATATTGATGAAGAAACGCTAGAGAAAGCCGTAGTAATGGCTGTAGAACTATTGAGTGAGAACGTGGATCTGTTGCATGGGAAGTGGAATAAGATTATAGAAGAAAATCGTCCGCTAGAAAAGCATTATAGTACAAAGTTGGCTGATATAATAAACAAGCCATCCTGGGAATTCGATTCGTATGAGATGTGTCAGGCATTGGATAGTATTACAATTGTGGAGGATGGACAGATAACTGTCAGATTTTTAGAAGGAACTGAGGTAGACTTGTAACTAGGCTATTACTCTAGTTAATGTTTGCAATTAGACATATATGCATTATACGAGATTTCCAATGGCTCATAAATCGAAATAGTTTTAAGCTCAATCAACGGTCGTGGGCTGACCCCAAAAAAGTGAGAATTTAATAAAAACACCCTAGGGCTACCGTCTCCGGTATTCAACCGGAGACAGGTAGTCCGATTTTTGTTGGATTCTTTTTTCATTATAATATTTGATGTAATTTTCTACAATTTGAATTACAATATATTTCTGAAACAACACAATACAAATATTGACATGCAATTATTAATTGGTGGATTTTAAGTTGACATCTACAAAGTTTAATGTTAAAATTCATTCAAAAATATATTTGAATGAGGTGTTTTATGATTCAAAATGTTGTTACTTCAATAATCCTGTATTCTGGGACAGCCGTAGACTTACTTATTATCCTAATGTTATTTTTTGCCAAAAGAAAAAGCAGAAAAGACATCATTAACATCTATTTAGGACAATTTCTAGGCTCTGTTAGTCTAATATTGCTAAGTTTGCTTTTTGCATTTGTCTTAGATTATATTCCTAGTAAAGAGATTTTAGGTTTGCTCGGTTTGATTCCAATTTTCCTAGGCCTCAAAGTTTTGCTTTTAGGAGATTCTGATGGAGAAGCTATTGCCAAAGAAGGTTTGAGCAAAGATAATAAAAACCTGATTTTTCTAGTCGCTATGATTACTTTTGCAAGTTGTGGTGCTGACAATATTGGTGTCTTTGTCCCATATTTTACTACCTTAAATTTAGCGAATTTGATAGTGGCTTTACTGACCTTTCTAGTCATGATTTATCTCTTGGTTTTTTCTGCCCAAAAATTGTCACAAGTCCCTTCTGTTGGAGAAACTTTGGAAAAATATAGCAGATGGTTTATTGCCGTTGTCTATTTAGGATTGGGGATGTATATCCTGATTGAAAACAACAGCTTTGACATGCTATGGACTGTGTTAGGCTAGGAGAAAATATTTTGAAAAAAGATAGTATCTGCCAAGTGAATGTTATAAATCAACAAAATGTTACAACCGCAACGAACTACCTTGAAAAGGAAAAAGTCCAAAAATCACTTCGCATTTTATCAAAATTTACCGATAATAAACAGATAAATATCATCTTTTATCTCCTTGCCGTCGAAGAACTCTGTGTCTGCGATATAGCCTGTTTATTAAATCTCAGTATGGCATCTGCCTCCCACCATCTTCGTAAACTAGCCAATCAAAACATCTTGGACACTAGAAGAGAGGGGAAAATTATATATTATTTTATAAAAGATGAGGAAATCAGAGATTTTTTTAATCAACTAGGATAACAACTATTTTTACTACTTTTCCATGATTATAGGGAGATTATATATGAAATTTTTGATGAAAATTACTCACAAGAAATACCTACTCGTATCAAATGTTTAAGAAAAAAGTATAATTTAAAGCAAAGCGACCTACGATTTTATCAGCGTTTACAGACATTCAAGAGAAATCTCTTGGATGTCTTTTTTGGGCTAAAGCAAGGCTATGATTAGCCTTGGCAAATTTGCCTAACAGCTCCAAACCTGTCATCAAATGAAATCGATGAGTTATCAGAATGAGTCGTAGCCTTCATCTCACAGTATAGGTAGATGGCTAATTTCATTTTAAAACTTTCAGTTTTAAGGGACTGACCCCAAAAAGTGAGAATTTAATAAAAAGACTTGACATATTTCGTTTACAATAGTAAACTTATTTTGAACATATTCGTTTACATATGTAAACAACAAGGAGGAAAGGAAAATGAGCACAATAGAACTTAATACTTCTATCACAGATGCTGAATGGGAAGTAATGCGTGTAGTTTGGGCAAATGATCGAGTAACTAGTAAAACAGTCATCTCTGTATTGAAAGAAAAAATGGACTGGACAGAATCCACTATCAAAACGATCTTAGGTCGGTTAGTTGAAAAAGGCGTACTAAATACAGAGCAAGAAGGTAGAAAGTTTATTTACACTGCCAATATTGTAGAGAAAGAAGCCGTAAGGGATTATGCAGAAGATATTTTTAACCGTATTTGCAATAAGAAAGTTGGAAATGTAATAGGAAGCATCATTGAAAATCATGTCTTAAGCTTCGATGATATAGATCGACTAGAGAAAATATTAGAGATAAAAAAATCTTTCGCAGTAGAAGAAGTGGATTGCAATTGTCCAGAAGGACAATGCGAGTGTCATTTACATCATCATTAACATATGGAGGAATAAAAATGAGTAAGAATAAATATATGTTATTAGGTATTGGACTTACAGTCGTATTAACTGCAGTTGGATATATTACACTTTTAGAACCAATGATCAGTTATTTTAAAATAAACCAGAGTGCAGTTAATATAGAAATTCAAACAAGTAAAACAAAAAGTACACTTCCTATACCACCACTATTAGAGGATAAAAATCCAGATCCTAATATTGCGGATTTTACTTTAGAACCTCAAGAAGGAGAAACTTCATTTTTACCAAATACCAAGACACGAACTATGGGTTACAACGGAAGCTTCTTAGGCCCTGTCATCAGAGTAAGTAAAGGTGAGCAAGTAAATGTGCACGTAAATAACAAGCTAAAAGAAGCAACTACAGTTCACTGGCATGGACTAGAGGTAGAAGGAGAAAAGGATGGGGGCCCTCATCAAGGAATTGAACCAGGAACAACTTGGGAGCCTAGTTTTACAGTAAATCAACAGGCTGCAACATTGTGGTATCATCCGCACTTTGGAGGAAATACTGCTACCCAAGTTTATAAAGGTTTAGCAGGACTATTCTATGTGGATGATGAAGTATCAAAAAGCTTAAATATTCCTAAGGAATATGGAGTAAATGATATACCCTTAGTAATTCAAGATAGAAGCTTTGGCAAGGACGGCAGTTTTATTTATAATACAAATATGATGGATGGAGCAACAGGGGATACTGTCATAGTTAACGGAGCTATTAAACCTAATTTAGAGGTTAATAGAGTCAAGATGAGATTTAGAATAGTTAATGGTGCTAATGCAAGTAACTTTAATTTGAAGTTAGATAATAGAGATGGATTCTATCAAATAGCATCTGATGGTGGATTTTTAGAAAAACCGGTTAGCCAGAGAAATATTATGTTATCACCTGGGGAAAGAGCAGAGATAATAGTGGACTTTTCAAAGTATGAAAAGGGAACGCAGCTATCACTTATGAGTAATAAGGAAGCCATTATGACATTTAATGTTAAAGGCGATGGGAAAGATGATACTGAAGTACCTAGCACTTTAACGAATATAGAAAGAATGTCAGAAGCACAAGCTACTAAGATAAGAAGCTTTGAGCTTCAAGGTATGGGTCAAATGGTATCAATAAACGGTATAAAGTTTGATATGAATAGAATTGATGAAACAGTGAAGCTTGGAGATACAGAGATTTGGGAAATTACAAACCCAGGATCTATGATGCATGAAATGGGGCACCCATTCCATATTCATGGCACACAGGTTCAAATTCTATCAAGAAACGGTAATGCGCCTTCTCCAGAGGAGAGCGGATGGAAAGATACTGTATATATTGAGGCTAACGAAAAAGTAAGACTTATAGTTAAGTTTAATAAGAAGGGTAGTTATATGTACCACTGTCACATTCTTGAACATGAAGAAGCAGGTATGATGGGACAAATTAAAGTAGAATAATAAATAATATTGAAGATCATGTCTTAAGCTTCGATGATATAGATCGACTAGAAAAAATATTAGAGATAAAAAAATCTTTCGCAGTAGAAGAAGTGGATTGCAATTGTCCAGAAAGACAATGCGAGTGTCATTTACATCATCATTAAGAATAAGGAGGAATTTAAAATGAACAATAACAACAAACATTTATCCCACTGTCACCATAATCATGGCGACATGGATCATTCAAAACATGAGCACGTAAGCACGGAAGAACATGGAGACCATAAGAATCAACATCGAGAACATCATGCTGAGCATGATCACAGCGGGCACAGTGGGCATGACCACAGTGGGCATCACGGAGGGCATGAACACCATCATCACGGTAACTTTAAGGAACTTTTCTTAAAATCATTGCCACTAGGAATCATTATTATGCTCTTATCCCCTATGGCTGGGTTTGACCTACCATTCCAGTTTACTTTTCCATATTCTGATATTGTAGTAGCTATTTTATCTACTATATTAATTATTTATGGTGGACGTCCATTCTATCAAGGCGCAGTTGACGAATTTAAACAAAAAGAACCTGGAATGATGGCTCTAGTTTCTTTAGGTATAAGTGTTTCATATTTATACAGTATTTATGCTGTTATCATTACCTACGTAACGGGTGGACACGTGATGGACTTTTTCTTTGAATTTGCTTCATTATTATTAATCATGTTATTAGGTCACTGGATTGAGATGAAAGCTATTGGAGAAGCAGGAGACGCACAAGCAGCATTGGCTAAGTTGGTACCAAAAGATGCTCACGTTGTGTTAGAAGATGATTCAATTGAAATACGTCCAGTTGCTGACTTACAGGTAGGCGATTTAATTCGTGTTCAAGCCGGAGAAAATGTGCCAGCAGACGGAACTATCGAGCGTGGCGAATCACGTGTAAATGAAGCTCTTTTGACTGGAGAATCAAAAGCAGTTAAAAAAGGTCCTGGCGATGAAGTAATCGGAGGCTCAACAAATGGAGAAGGGGTTCTTTATATTAAAGTGAATGAGACAGGCGATCAATCCTTTATCTCTCAAGTACAGACTTTAATTAGCCAAGCTCAAAGTCAGCCTTCCAGGGCAGAAAATATTGCGCAAAAGGTTGCAGGGTGGCTCTTCTATATTGCTGTTATTGTCGCGCTAATTGCTTTTGTAGTGTGGATGATTATTGGAGATATCCCAACGGCAGTTATATTTACTATTACTACATTAGTTATTGCTTGTCCGCACGCATTGGGTCTGGCTATTCCATTGGTAACCGCCCGAAGCACAAGCTTAGGGGCTAGCCGTGGCTTACTAGTAAAAGACCGCCAAGCCTTAGAAATAGCTCAAGATGCAGATGTGATAATTTTAGATAAAACGGGTACTTTAACAACTGGTGAATTTAAAGTATTAGATGTAAAACTTCTTAATGACAAATATACAAAAGAGGAAATCATTGCCTTATTGGCAGGTATTGAAGGAGGATCTAGCCACCCAATTGCTCAATCAATTATAAGGTTCGCCGAGCAGCAAGATATACGTCCAGCATCTTTTGATTCGATTGATGTGATTTCCGGTTCTGGAGTAGAGGGTAAAGCAGGTGGGCACCGTTACCAATTAATCAGTCAAAAAGCCTATGGACGTAATCTTGATATGGATATTCCAAAAGGAGCAACTCTTAGTGTCTTAGTAGAAAACGATGATGCCATTGGTGCTGTAGCTTTAGGGGACGAATTAAAACCAACGAGTAAAGAGTTAATTAAAGCTCTTAAAAAGAACAATATTCAACCAATTATGGCAACAGGTGATAATGAAAAAGCGGCTCAAGGCGCGGCAGAAGTCTTAGGGATTGAGTATAGATCAAATCAATCTCCACAAGACAAATATGAGTTAGTTAAAACACTTAAAGATGAAGGAAAGAAAGTTATCATGGTAGGTGATGGTGTAAATGATGCTCCTTCTCTTGCCTTAGCAGATGTTGGTATAGCTGTAGGTGCTGGAACTCAAGTTGCATTGGATTCAGCTGATGTCATATTGACTCAATCCGATCCAGGAGATATTGAATCATTCATTGAATTAGCACACAAAACAACTCGTAAAATGAAACAAAACCTATTTTGGGGAGCTGGTTATAACTTTATAGCTATCCCTCTAGCTGCAGGAATTTTGGCTCCTATTGGTATCACATTAAGCCCTGCATTAGGAGGAATCCTAATGTCTGTGTCAACAGTCATCGTCGCCATTAATGCTATGTTATTAAGTTTAGATCCAAAAAATAAGGGTTAACAGATTGAATGATTGAAACTCATTAAAGTATCAAGATACAATAGTTTTACAGGAAAAAAAGAGATGTAAGTACTGGCTCTTTGTAAAATCGTGTTGTCAGAAGTAGTCGATTGATTTAGATCGAGAAGTAGTATTAGTTGCTTTTGAAGATGATGAAATTATAGGTGCAATTTGGGAGAGATTGCTTGATGCAGATAAAAGAGGCTGAAAAACTAAGAGTACAGAAATATGCAGTCTATAAAAAAGTCAATAATACTAGAAAGAAAGGATTGAGCTTTACAAAGAATTAAGTAAATAACAGAATCGTCATCTCGTTTTGAGGTGGCGATTTTTTGCTAGTCTTTTTGATAGATAAAGCATATCTATGAAATGACAGGTGCGGATTTGTGTAAAAAATGTATTTTGAAAGATAGTGTTGTTTTATCTATTCTTTTCAAAATATTTTTTAATTTAAAGATTTATTCAATTTAAATTGTAAGGACTTTAAATGACGACTCATAGTGTAAAATCAATTCTTGAGAAAAAATAATGAAGTGGAGTTCTCATTTATACTGGAATAAATAATAAAATTTAGTGCATTATTCTGTTCCACAGTATTTTTCCAAAATTTCACTCATGTCTTTCGTTCTATAATATAGGTAAGGCCTATCAGCACATATAGAAGTTGTGGGATTATTAAAAAAACGCAATTAGATTGTCCAGCTTGCTCTCCTGTTTTTGAGCAAGCTACTTCAAAGGTCCCCAGGACCTTTGAACTCCCAAAGAGAATGGCACTTCAAAAATAAAATGAATGAGGGGAAAATTAAAGAATTTGACGGTATCACTTTGATTGTTTGGACATCCGATAATAAGATAAAAGTATTGAAAGAGTTTGGCTGTAATTGTAATAACTACAATCCTCACAAAGAGAGTGAAACACCATTGTTTAGAGATGAAAAAGTAAATTGGTTTTGAGGAGATAAAATATTGATAGAAAGTAGACCTGAGTTTGACAAAATTACATCGTTTGACGAGTTTAATAAATATTATTGGTATCGTGAAGAACTTTCACGGATATGCAAGTCATTAGGATTAGAATATAGAGGTACAAAACAGGAATTCAATTATATTATTGAGCAATACTTTAAGGGTAATTTCATTAAAAAGTCAACAACAATAAATGAAAAGAAACAGGTAGAAACTATTACCTTAGATATGCCATTACTTGAATGTGGTTTTTCCTTTAATGCAAAGTTCAGAGAATATTTCTCTGTTTTAACAGGTATCTCACCATTTAAATTTACTGCTGATATGGCAATAGCTTGGAGGAAAGTAAAAAGAGAAAAGGATTTGAGTTTTACAATTCAAGATATGCTAAAAGTTTATTATGGAAAATCAAATTATGCTAAGTATGACAATTCGGTTTGTCAATGGAATCAATTTTTGAAGGATTTCTGTGCAGACGAAAATAGTTGCAACTACTCAAACAAATTAAAAGTAGCTTCTATTCTTTGGAAAGAAGTCCGAAATTCAAAAAATGAAAAAATTTATTCAAAGAATCTTTTGACTAAATATTCGACTAAAATAAAAGAGTGTTGCAAGTAGGATATTCTTAGCTTGCTAAGCTAACAATTCGATAAAAACTAACACATGAATAGTAAATCAAAAAGTGAATAGATGTTGGAATTTTTTGGTAAGTATTCAATGTCAATGATTTTAATAGGAATAGTCTTAGTAGGAATCATTATTATAGGAATTGCAATAAATTTATCTATTGTAATTATGACGAAAAAAGAAGATTAGAGAATAGTATTCTTTGATATTAGTTTGAATTAGGAAGCTGATATATGGAGAAAAAATGCTGCTGCATTGTTTTTTATTTTAGGCTTTGTAGACTTGTTATGTGACTTTCAGTCCATCACGCTCTGCAAGGTGCGCGACGAAGGTTATACCAAAAAAACTCCAAACGCGATACAATAAAGGTGTTCAAGCCTATTGTAAAGCGAGAGGAGAAGAAAAATTATCCAGTGGATGATTTTTGCCGAAACTAAAAAAATTAAAAGTTGAGGGGCACAAAAGGCACATAGCTAGAGGGATACGGACTACAGCTACGAATTGAACAAATTATTCTAGCTCATAACTTACGCTATTTTGAAACGAACTAGCACCACGGGTATTATTTTATCTTAGTCCTCTTTATCATTGCTAAACTTGATGAAGGTTGTATTGTCTGTTATAATATTGGATATTGCAAGCTTTAAGTGAAAGGTTTTAGGGAAGAGATTATCACAATTCATTCTTTATTGGTAATGAGACGATGATATAAACGATAGTCTAGTAAAAGATTTGGAGAATTGACTTCCTTAGAAAGTTAAATGTAAAAACAATATGAAAAAATACGATTATCTAGTTGTTGGTGCGGGTCTGTTTGGAGCGGTCTTTGCTCATGAGGCAGCTAAAAAGGGTAAAAAAATAAAGGTTATCGAAAAACGAGACCACATTGCAGGTAACATCTATACCAAAGAAGTAGAAGGTATTCAAGTCCATGAATATGGTGCGCATATTTTTCATACTTCTGAAAAAGAAATTTGGGATTATGTGAATCAGTTTGCGGAGTTCAACCGCTATACAAACACACCAGTCGCCAATTACAAAGGTGAAATCTACAATCTTCCATTCAACATGAATACTTTCAATAAACTGTGGGGCGTGGTGACCCCTAGTGAAGCAGAAGCGAAAATTGCAGAGCAACGAGCTGTTTTGGGAGGAAAAACGCCTGAGAACTTGGAAGAACAAGCCATCTCACTAGTTGGTACAGACATCTATGAAAAATTGATCAAGTCATACACCGAGAAACAATGGGAAAAACCATGTACGGAGTTACCTGCCTTTATCATCCGTCGTTTACCCGTGCGTTTGACTTATGATAATAACTATTTCAACGATAGCTACCAAGGTATTCCAATCGGCGGTTACACGCAGATTGTTGAAAAAATGTTGGAACATGATAATATTGATGTGGAGACAAATGTTGATTTCTTTGCCAATAAGGAAGACTATTTAGCTACCTATCCAAAGATTGTCTTTACAGGAATGATTGACGAGTTCTTTGATTACCAACTTGGTGAATTGGAATATCGTAGCCTTCGATTTGAGACAGAAGTGTTGGATATGGAAAACTATCAAGGGAATGCAGTTGTCAACTACACAGATAGTGAAACGCCATTTACTCGTATTATCGAACACAAACATTTCGAATTTGGTACACAACCGAAAACCATTATTACACGCGAGTATTCGAAGACCTGGAAACGAGGCGATGAGCCGTATTATCCAGTGAACAATGATCGTAACAACAAACTCTATACTGCTTATAAGCGCCTCGCAGAACAACAAGAGAACGTTATATTCGGTGGGCGTCTTGGTCATTATCGTTACTACGATATGCACCAAGGCATCGGAGCTGCCTTGCAGTGTGTGAGAAGTGAAGTTGGGGAATGATTTTGAGAAGTTATCAAAGTAGTAATTGATTCTTGTCAGAAGTCGGAATGCTCTTAAAATGTTAATAAAAAAAACCAGAATTTCTGGTTTTTTTGATTATTGAATTGCTGCCAACAGGTCAGCTGCTTGTTGTTCGAGTTTTGTTAGAGTTTCGTCAGATAACTCCAATACACCTGTTCCCCATGCTTCTGGATTGATGGTTGAACCTGTAAATTCACCAGCAATCTGAGTACGGATAAATGGAAGAAGGTGTTGGAAGTCTTTGAATAGGTGGTCGTGACCACTGTTTGCGACTGCAGAGACAGTTGTGATTTTATCTTGTAGGATAGATGGTCCTTTTGGATTGGATAAATCGAGCGAACGACTGAGCCAATCGAGAGCATTTTTTACGATGCCTGGGATTGCATAGTTATATACTGGTGAGAAAATCCAGATAGCATCCGCAGCGTCTACTTGTGCACGTAGCTCTGCAATTTCAGGAAGGATAGGTGTCTCGATGTCTTGGTTGAATAGGGGAATTTTTGCAAGATCAATGTAAGATACTTGAGCCTTATCAGCTAAGAATGCTTCGGCTTTTTTTGCCATTTGATGGTTAAAAGAACCGTCACGTAGTGAACCAACTAAAAACAATACGTTTGCCATGATGGCCTCCTTTTCATAAAAACATAAATTTAGTATATCGTATTTGTCTTTTGTTGGCAATCCTAGGTCTGCTGATTCTTGAATTTTTTAAGTATCTCGGCTAATTGGTCTTGTTCTTCTGAACTAAGGACAGAAAAAATCTCTCCAACGTGATCATAATGCTCAGGAAGGATTTTTTCAATGGTTTCGCGTCCAAGTGGAGTGAGAGCAATCAAGGAAGCACGACGGTCATTTGTATCGATAGTCTTGTAGATATAGCCATCTCGAATCATGTTTTTTATAACGACAGTCATATTGCCAGATGTGCTTAATAATTTATCAATTAAGTCTTGAATCCGCAGATTTCCTTTGTTGTAGAGTGCCTCCATCACTCCAAACTGACAAACTGTCAGTCCGTATTTTTTGATTGTTTCTAATTCTGATTTTGCGATAGTATTAGCTGCTCTGCGAAAGACGACTAGACTGTGAAGTGCATGCTTGTTCTCGTTTAAAGATTGTTCAACAGTTCTCATGAGAATATTTTAGCAATAAATAGTTCGGTTATCAAGCAAAAAAAGTTAGATTCTATATTCATCGGTAAAGTGCTTTTATAGAAAAGATAGTTTTTCGTTAATCAAGTTCGTTTTTTGAGGTAATACTAACTGTACTGGAAAAAACGAGCAATGAGCATTTGAAAAATAGTCTTAGATGGAAGTGCAAAACTGTGAATGTAGGTTCTTATATCCTTTTCTTTGTGCGAAGGAAAAGGAAATTTTATTTACAATCACGGAAAGAATGGAAATATGCTTTAATTTGTAGTATAATGGGACTACTATGGAAAAAAAGATTTTTCAACTGTTGGAGTGGATGGCTTCCAAGACAGGTCAGTTAGTGTTGGGCTCTTTTATCCTTCTCAGTGTTGTGACTTTTTCAATTTTTACTATTTGGGATATTGCTGCTGCCCCTTTCAACAATGCGCGTAGTCATGCAGTTGCAGTAGCTACAGAATATGCTGATTTGCAAACTGTCAATGATTTTTCTATCTACAATGGTACTGAAACCTATTTTTGTGTATTTGGTGTAACCAGTCAGGGAGAAGAGGTTGCAGTTTTGATTCCAGAGGCTTCTAGCACAGTATATGTCTATCCTTTAGCTCAGGGAATTTCGCAAGAAGAAGCGCAAGCTATTGCCAAGAAAAACGGTGCAAGCCAAGTAGAGCGAACTATTCTAGGTTTAAGGGATGGCAAATCTATTTGGGAAGTTAAGTCTGGAACAGCATACTACATAGTTGAATTTGAAACAGGGAACTTTATCAAACGGGAGGGCTTATGAGCAAGTTATCAAGACGAGTCTTAGAGATGGAAGAAAGTGTAACTCTGGCAGCAGGTGCGCGTGCAAAAGCCTTGAAGGCAGAAGGACGTGATATTTTAGAGCTGACCTTGGGTGAGCCAGACTTCGTCACACCGAAAAATATTCAAGAAGCTGCTATTAAGTCTATCGAAGATGGTAAGGCGAGTTTTTATACGGTAGCTTCAGGACTTCCAGAATTGAAGGATGCAGTCAATACCTACTTTGAGAATTTCTATGGCTACTCTATCGAACGCAATCAAGTCGTTCTTGCGACAGGTGCTAAGTTTGTTCTTTATGCCTTCTTTGCGGCGGTCATCAATCCTGGTGATGAGGTGATTATTCCGACACCTTACTGGGTTTCTTATGCAGATCAAATCAAGATGAATGATGGGGTGCCTGTCTTTGTCACTGCGACAGAAGAGCACAATTTCAAGGTAACGGTTGCACAGCTGGAAGCGGCTCGTACGGATAAGACCAAGGTATTCCTACTCAATAGTCCTTCTAATCCGACTGGCATGATTTACAGTCGTGAGGAATTGGAAGCTATTGGAAACTGGGCTGTAGAGCACGATATTCTCATCTTGGCAGACGATATTTACGGTCGTTTGGTCTATAATGGAAATACCTTCACACCGGTTTCAAGCATTTCAGAAGGCATTCGCCAGCAGACTATTGTTGTCAATGGGGTGGCCAAGGCCTATGCCATGACAGGTTGGCGGGTTGGCTTTGCGGTTGGCAATCCTGAGATTATTGCGGCTATGAGCAAGATTGTCGGACAAACGACTTCTAATCTATCCACCGTTGCTCAGTATGCGGCCATTGAGGCCTTTACTGGTCCGCAAGATACGGTAGAAACCATGCGTCAGGCTTTTGAAGAGCGGCTTAATACCATTTATCCCTTGCTGGCAGAAGTGCCTGGTTTTGAAGTTATCAAGCCAGAAGGTGCCTTCTATCTCTTCCCAAATGTCAAAAAGGCTATGGAAATGAAGGGCTATACAGATGTGACTGAATTTACCACAGCCATTTTGGAAGAAGCGGGAGTTGCAATGGTGACAGGTGCTGGTTTTGGAGCTCCTGAAAATATCCGCCTCAGCTATGCGACAGATATGGACACGCTCAAAGAAGCAGTGGCCCGACTACACACATTTATGAAAAAATAAAAAGAGGAAAAATAATGTCTAGAAAATTGATTACCATCAACCAAGTAAAAGATTATGTCGGTCAAGAAGTGACCATTGGTGCCTGGGTTGCCAACAAGTCTGGCAAGGGGAAATTGGCCTTCTTGCAGTTGCGTGACGGAACAGCCTTCTTCCAAGCTGTTGCTTTCAAGCCAAACTTCATTGAAAAATTCGGCGAAGAAGCTGGTGCGGAGAAGTTCGATGTAGCAAAACGCCTCAGCCAAGAAACGTCTGTCTATGTGACAGGGATTGTCAAAGAAGATGAGCGTTCTAAGTTTGGTTATGAGTTGGATGTAACAGACCTTGAAGTAATTGGTGAGTCACAAGATTATCCAATTACGCCTAAAGAACATGGTACAGACTTCCTTATGGACAACCGTCATCTCTGGTTGCGTTCGCGTAAGCAGGTCGCTATCCAGCAAATCCGTAATGCGATCATCTATGCGACTTATGAATTCTTTGAAAAGAATGGCTTTATCAAGTTTGATAGCCCAATCTTGTCTGGAAATGCGGCAGAAGATTCAACAGAATTGTTCGAAACAGACTACTTTGGTCAACCAGCCTATCTCAGCCAATCAGGTCAGCTTTATCTTGAAGCTGGTGCTATGGCACTTGGTCGTGTTTTTGACTTCGGACCTGTTTTCCGTGCGGAAAAATCAAAAACTCGCCGTCACTTGACAGAGTTTTGGATGATGGATGCCGAGTATTCCTTCCTCAGCCATGAAGAGTCACTTGACTTGCAAGAAGCTTATGTCAAAGCCTTGATTCAAGGTGTGATTGACCGTGCTCCTCAAGCCTTGGAGACTCTCGAGCGTGATGTGGATGCTCTTAAACGCTACATTGCGGAGCCTTTCAAACGGGTATCTTACGACGATGCCATTACCCTTTTGCAAGAGCATGAGGCTGACGAAGATACAGACTACGAGCACATTGAACATGGGGACGATTTTGGCTCACCACATGAAACCTGGATTTCAAACTACTTTGGTGTACCAACTTTCGTAGTCAACTATCCAGCAAGCTTCAAGGCCTTTTACATGAAACCAGTTCCTGGCAATCCAGAGCGTGTGCTTTGTGCGGACCTTTTGGCACCAGAAGGCTACGGAGAAATCATCGGTGGTTCTATGCGTGAGGACAACTACGATGCCTTGGTGGCTAAAATGGATGAACTTGGCATGGACAAGTCAGAGTACGAATTCTACCTTGACCTCCGTAAATACGGCTCAGTGCCACACGGTGGTTTCGGTATCGGTATTGAGCGTATGGTAACTTTCGTTGCAGGTACAAAACATATCCGTGAAGCCATTCCGTTCCCACGTATGTTGCATCGCTTGCATCCGTAAGCAAATAAATAGATATACAAACAGACTACAAACGTGGTCTGTTTTTCTGGTGTCAATTGACATTTTGAACGAATTGTTTTACAATGTATTACAAGAAGAAAGTAGGTGGAATGATGGGAATTGTATCCTTGCGATTAAATGAAGCTGAAGAGGAAATTTTCAGAAGTTATGCTATTCATACTGGAAAAAGCCTGTCTGAGCTATTCAAAACTGCACTTGCAGAACAGATAGAAGACCAGCTGGACTATGAAATTGGTATCAAGGCTTTGAAGAAATTCCAAGAAAATCCTGTTACACACTCGATTGATGATGTTCTTGCGGAGTTAGAAGATGGCTTATAAACTTGTTCTGAGCGATGACGCCTTGAAGCAGCTGAAAAAAATGGACAAGTATGTGAGGCTGATGCTTGTTAAGGATTTGAAAAAACGTTTGGACGGTTTGGAAAATCCAAGGCAGTTTGGCAAGGCCTTGGTTGGAGACTATACGGGCCTGTGGCGGTATCGAGTGGGAAATTACCGTGTAATTTGTGATATTATTGATAATAAAATGGTGATTTTAGCTCTTGAAATTGGGCACCGGAAAGAAATCTATAAAAAGTGAAGTCTTAGGAAATTAGGCTAGAAATGCTCGAACAGACTACAAATGTGGTCTGTTTTCTTGCTTCTTCACTGAATTTTATTTATAATTATTCTAAATAAATCAGTGGAGAGAGAAATGAAGCAAGAGAGTTTAGGAAAAGAAATTATTCGTTTGGCTTTACCTGCTACGGTGGAAAATATCTTTCAGACCTTGGTTGGTTTTGTGGATACCCTTCTGATAGCCCAGCTGGGTCTGGTAGCGGTGACGGCAGTGGGCTTGGCCAATACGATTTTGAATGTCTACTTGGCAGTGTACATGGCTTTGGGTGTTGGGGCAACGGCTCTGATTGCTCGGTCCATTGGTGCGGGTGACAAGGAAGCGGTCGCCTATCAGGTGCGTCAGGCGGTGGTTTTATCACTGGGAACTGGTTTGGTCTTTGGTCTCTTATCGCTTGTCTTTGGTCGGCAGATGCTGGTACTGATGGGAGCAGATGCGGAGAGTTTGGCTGGTGCCCAGGCATTTTTTTACTGGGTTGGTGGCCTGACGATTTTCCAGGCTCTGATGACCATTTTGGGAACAATCCTGCGGGCATCTGGCGACACGGTTTCCCCTATGAAAATCAGTCTTCTGACCAATGGTTTTAATGTGGTCTTGGACTATTTCTTGATTTTTGGTATTGGCTCTTGGTCAGGTTTGGGGATTGTAGGGACGGCCTTGGGAACCGTCTTAGCTCGCTTGCTTGGTACTGTCTTGCTGTATCGTAAGGTACAGCAGACTGACTTGGCAGTTGATCTCAAACAATTGTTCCACTTCGGAAGTCCTAAGGAAATGGTGGATTTGACCATACCTGCAGCCTTGGAACGCTTGGTCATGCGGTTGGGACAGGTGGTCTATTTCAGTTTGATTGTGGGGCTGGGGACGACTGTCTATGCTTCTCACATGATTGCAGGCAATATCGAGAGTTTTACCTATATGCCAGCCTATGGTCTTGCGACAGCGGCAGCGGTTTTGATTGGTCAAGCCTTGGGAAAGAGGGACATCCTCACAGTTAGACGAGTCGCATTTCTCAGCTCTGCCTATGGAGTAGCCATCATGTCTCTGCTCGGTACCATCTTATTTTTCGGAGCTCCAAGTTTTGCTCTGCTATTTACCAAAGACCTAGAAGCCGTCAAACAAGTCGTCACAGCCTTACGGATCGATGCTTTCAACCAGCCAGGCCTTGCGGTTTCTTTGATCATGGCTGGCGCTCTGCAGGGCTTGGGGGATACCAAGTCGCCACTCTACTCCACAATGATAGGGATGTGGGGGCTGCGCGTCGTAGGTGTTATCGTCTTAGGTCAGATGTTCGATTTAGGAATTGCCGGCGTCTGGCTGTCGATTTTGATTGACCTGCTCTTGCGAGCAATCTTCCTAAGCTGGAGATTTACTATTACAACGCGAAAACTGGCTGATTAGGCTAGTTTTTTGGTATAATATCAGTAGAATGATAAAAAGGAGATAATCAGATGAAAACCATTCACACAGATAAGGCACCTGCAGCAATTGGCCCATACGTTCAAGGGAAGGTTGTTGGAAATTTCCTCTTTGCCTCTGGGCAAGTTCCTTTGTCACCTGAAACTGGTGAAGTGGTTGGTGAAACCATTCAGGAGCAGACTGAGCAAGTCTTGAAAAATATCGCAGCAATTTTATCAGAAGCAGGAACAGACTTTGACCATGTGGTGAAGACGACTTGTTTCCTAAAAGATATGAATGATTTTGTAGCCTTTAATGAAGTTTATAAAACAGCTTTCTCAGCAGATTTTCCAGCTCGTTCAGCGGTGGAAGTTGCTCGCTTGCCACGTGATGTTAAGGTTGAGATTGAAGTTATTGCAGTTATTGATTAGAAGAGAAAAGGAGGGAATGTCATGTCGGACAAACTCCATTTAGTGATTGTGACAGGGATGTCTGGAGCTGGTAAGACGGTAGCCATTCAGTCTTTTGAAGACTTGGGTTATTTTACCATTGATAATATGCCACCGACTCTCTTGCCAAAGTTTTTAGAGTTGATTCGCCATAGCCAGGATAACAATAAGATTGCTCTTGTTGTAGATATGCGGAGTCGCTCCTTCTTCTCGGAGATTCGAGAGGTGTTGGATGAGATTGAGGGGGCAGAGGATTTAGATTTTAAAGTCCTATTCTTGGATGCAACGGATAGTGAATTGGTTGCTCGCTATAAAGAAACTCGTCGTTCCCATCCTTTGGCGGCTGATGGTCGTGTTTTGGACGGGATTCAGCTAGAGCGTGAACTTTTGGCTCCCTTGAAAAATATGAGTCAAAATGTTATTGATACGACAGAGCTGACTCCTCGTAATCTGCGTAAGGAAATTTCGGAGCAGTTTGCTAGTCAAGATAATCAGCCGTCGTTTCGCATAGAAGTGATGTCCTTTGGTTTCAAATATGGGCTACCTCTGGATGCAGACTTGGTTTTTGACGTTCGGTTCCTACCAAATCCCTACTACAAGTTAGAATTACGGAATCTTACAGGACTAGATCAGCCTGTCTTTGACTATGTCATGGAGCATCAAGAATCGGAAGAGTTTTATAGTCATTTGCTCGGCTTGATAGAACCGATTCTTCCTGGTTATCAAAAGGAAGGAAAATCCGTTCTAACGATTGCCGTTGGATGTACGGGTGGTCAGCATAGAAGCGTAGCCTTTGCTAAACGTTTGGCAGACGATTTAGAGAAAAATTGGAATGTCAATCGTAGTCATCGTGATAAGGATAGACGGAAGGAGACGGTCAACCGCTCATGAGAAAACCAAAGATTACAGTTATCGGGGGCGGGACTGGTATTCCAGTCATCTTGAAGAGTTTGCGGGATAAGGATGTAGAGATTACCGCTATCGTGACGGTAGCTGATGACGGAGGATCTTCGGGGGAAATTCGTCAGGCTTTGCAGGTGACCCCTCCAGGTGATTTGCGTAATGTCCTTTTGGCTATGTCGGATATGCCCAAACTTTATGAACAAATTTTCCAGTATCGTTTTGCGGATTCAGATGGTCCTTTGGCTGGTCATCCGCTAGGCAATCTCATCATTGCTGGCATTTCAGAAATGCAGGGTTCTACCTACAATGCAATGAGGTTGTTGACGCGCTTTTTCCATACGACAGGGCGGATTTATCCATCTAGCGAACAGGCCTTGACCCTTCATGCTATTTTTACAGATGGGACCGAGGTAGCAGGTGAGAGCAAGATTTCCAAGCATAATGGGATGATTGATCATGTCTATGTGACAAATTCTTATAACGATGATGAACCGAAAGCCAGTCGCCAAGTAGTTGAAACGATTATGGAAAGTGACATGATTGTACTTGGACCGGGTTCTCTTTTTACCTCAATCTTGCCGAATCTGATGATTTCTGACATTGGCAAAGCCCTAAAAGAAACCAAGGCTGAAGTGACCTATGTGTGTAACATTATGACCCAACGGGGAGAGACTGAGTTTTTCTCAGATGCGGACCATGTGGCGGTTCTCAATGCCCACCTAGCTGAACAATTTATTGATACAGTTTTGGTCAATATTGAGCCAGTTCCACAAGAGTATATGAATAGCAATCAGTTTGATGAATACTTGGTACAGGTAAAACACGATTTTGCAGGTTTACAAAAACAGGCTAATCGTGTGATTTCTTCGAATTTTCTTCGTTTGGAAAATGGCGGAGCTTTCCATGATGGTGACTTGGTGGTAGAAGAGTTGCTCAAGATTTTGCAGGTGCGGCCATGAGTTTTACAGTACAAGTAAAGGAAGAATTGCTGCTTCAGTCTAGCCAAAATAAGAGCGAGCTATCTGCTATTATCAAATTATCAGGTAGTTTGGGCTTAGCTTCATCAGGTTTGACTCTTTCTATCAGCACGGAAAATGCAAAGATTGCCCGTCACATTTATGAACTGTTACTCCATTTCTACCAGATTAAGGCTGAGATTCGCCATCATCAAAAACCTAATCTCAAAAAGAATCGTGTGTATGCAGTTTTGATAGAAGACGGCGTGAATGAGATGTTGAACGATTTGCATTTGGCTGATAGCTTCTTTGGATTAGAGACGGGGATTTCTCCCTTGGTTTTGGAAAATGATTCATGGAGTCAAGCCTATCTTCGTGGAGCATTTTTAGCGGCAGGCTCTGTTAAAGATCCTGAAAAAGGAAAATACCAGCTTGAAATAGCTTCTGTCTATAGTGACCATGCCAATGACCTGGCCAATCTGATGCAGAAATTTCTTTTGGATGCCAAAGTCATTGAGCGAAGTAAGGGAACTATTACCTATCTGCAACGTGCAGAGGACATTATGGATTTTCTTTTGGTGATTGGAGCAGAAGAGGCAAAGACAGAATTTGAGAATGTTAAATTGCTTCGTGAGGCTCGAAATGATCTAAATCGAGCTACCAATGCGGAAGCTGCTAATATTGCAAAGACGGTCAATGCTAGTATGAAAACAATTAATAATATTATCAAAATTATGGATACTATCGGTCTAGATCAGTTGTCAGGTGACTTGCAGGAGATTGCCCAGTTGCGAATTCAGCATCCAGATTATTCCATTCAGCAATTGGCGGATAGTCTAACGGTACCGATCACTAAAAGTGGTGTCAACCATCGTTTGCGGAAAATCAATAAGATTGCGGATGAATTGACTGAATAGATAGGTATACATAGAATGCTATAGTCTTTTGAATTAACTTTGATACATCGTTACTTTTGGCTTGCCGTACTCTAGTATTGCTTGCACCTCAGTTCCTTGTCTGAAAGTTCATTCATTCGACGAGACTAAGACTGGTTCGAGAGGACCAGTTTTTTGTATTAGCTGTAATAGCATTCTTCTTCACAGGAATGATCCTGTTTTATGAATTTTTCAGTAATGATTAGCATAGAACGTTAATATATGTTAGAATAGATAGAAGGATACTTTAGCTAGAAAGGAGTTTTGATGATAAGCAACGAACAATATGATTATCTAAGGGCACATCCAACTTTTGAATGTTTGACACGTGATAGCTTTGATCAATTAGCTAAGCATATTCGTTTTCGAAAGATTCCTAAGGGACAAATCTTTTTTTACGCAGAGGATCCTAGAGATTATCTATTTGTATTGTATAAGGGCTATGCTCGGATTGAGCAATATGATGAGACGGATAGTTTTACGTATTTGGACTATATTCGGCAGGGAGGTGCCTTTCCTTTTGGAGATATGTTTCAGGACAAACCTTATCATTATACTGCCATTGCCATAACGGACCTAGAGTATTTTATTGTGCCGATGGTCTTGTTTGAAACCTTGTCGAAGATAAATCCTAGTCAAATGGCCTATATCTGTCAAAAATTATCCAAAGTGCTTCGTTTTCAAGAGTTGCGCTTGCGAAATGCGATGCGTTCCAAGGCATCAGATCGAGTCGTTCAAGCTTTGGCTCTTCTTTATTGGGATATGTGCCAGCGCGATCAGTTTGCTACCTTGCCATTTGAAATTCATATTCAAGAGATTTCGCGTTTAGCAGCTACGACACGGGAAACGGTTAGCCATGTTTTGAAGCAACTGAAACAGGATGGTAAAATTGCTTATAGCCATAAACAGTTAACTTATTTAGATATTGATTATTTCTTAGAAAATTTGACAGAAACTCATTGAAGTTTCTGTTTTTTTATAAAAAAATAAAAATTCATATAATGATATAACGGAAAGAATTATGCAGAATATAGGCGATATAATCGATAATTATTTATAAATAAGGTTAAAAATGTGAAGAATTTCTCAAAATGAATGTGAGCGTTTTCAAGTTTTTGTTTTTTTGCTCTGTTAAACTATGGATGTAAAGAGGAAATGAGAGGCAGGAAAGCGTACGGTCCTCCTCGTTTCCCATCATGTATAAATCTACAAGGAGGACAGATCATGTCAAACCATCCAATTCATGTTTTTTCAGAAATTGGTAAGCTGAAAAAAGTTATGTTACACAGACCAGGTAAGGAAATTGAAAACCTCATGCCTGACTATCTAGAACGCCTACTCTTCGATGATATTCCATTCTTAGAAGATGCACAGAAAGAGCATGATGCTTTTGCTCAAGCTCTTCGTGATGAAGGTGTCGAAGTGCTCTACTTGGAAAAATTAGCTGCTGAGTCACTTGTTACACCTGAAATTCGTGAACAATTTATTGATGAATATCTCGAAGAAGCTAACATTCGTGGTCGGGCGACTAAGAAGGCAATTCGCAAGTTGTTGTTGTCTATTGAAGATAATCAAGAACTGGTTGAGAAAACGATGGCCGGTGTTCAAAAGGCAGAATTGCCAGAAATCCCTGCTGAAGAAAAAGGTTTGACAGATTTGGTTGAATCCTCTTACCCATTTGCAATAGACCCAATGCCAAACCTTTACTTCACACGGGATCCATTTGCTACGATTGGTAATGCTGTTTCTCTTAACCACATGTATTCAGAAACACGGAACCGTGAAACCTTGTATGGTAAATATATCTTCACTCATCACCCAGAATATGGTGGAAAAGTTCCATTGGTTTACAATCGTGAAGAAACTACTCGTATCGAGGGTGGGGACGAATTGGTTCTTTCAAAAGATGTTTTGGCAGTAGGTATTTCACAACGTACCGATGCTGCATCAATTGAAAAACTATTGGTAAATATCTTTGAACAGCATGTTGGCTTCAAGAAAGTATTGGCATTCGAATTTGCTAACAACCGTAAATTCATGCATTTGGATACGGTATTTACCATGGTTGACTATGATAAGTTTACTATCCACCCAGAAATTGAAGGTGACCTTCGCGTCTTCTCTGTAACCTATGAAAATGATACGCTTCATATTGAAGAAGAACATGGTGACTTGGCAGAACTTTTGGCTGCGAACCTTGGTCTTGAAAAAGTAGAATTGATCCGTTGTGGTGGCGGTGATATGGTTGCTGCTGGTCGTGAGCAATGGAATGATGGTTCAAATACATTGACCATTGCACCAGGTGTGGTAGTTGTTTACAAACGCAATACGATTACCAATGCAATCCTCGAGTCCAAAGGGCTTCGTTTGATTAAGATTGGTGGAAGCGAATTGGTTCGCGGTCGTGGTGGACCTCGTTGTATGTCAATGCCGTTTGAACGGGAAGACATCTAATGCCAAGTATAGAACGAACAACTATCGGTTCGGAAGAATGGCAACGTGCAGCCTCTATCTATGTCCGCTATAAGGTATTTGTCCTTGAGCGTGGCATTGCAAAGGAAGATGAATTTGACCAGAATGATACGGAAGGAAGAGTTTACGCCAATCTCTTTATTGGTGAAGAGCCTGTTTCAACGGGACGTTTTCTTCCTGTCGGTCCTGGTCAAGCTCGTCTAACCCGAATAGCCACTCTACCGAATTTTCGTGGAAAAGGCTATGGAAAAATGATTATCAGCTCTTTGGAAGCTTATGCACGTGAAACAGGCTTTCATCAGTTGGATATACATTCGGAGTTAACTGCAAAGACTTTTTATGAGTCAGTCGGCTACCAAGCAACTTCTGAAGTTTATCAAGAAGATGGAGAATGGTGCCAGACATTGACAAAATTTATTTAAACATTAGGAGAAGAGACAATGACAAACGTATTTAAAGGCAGACATTTCCTTGCAGAGAAAGATTTCACACGCGCAGAATTGGAATGGTTGATTGATTTCTCAGCTCATTTGAAAGATTTGAAAAAACGCAATATTCCACACCGTTATTTGGAAGGTAAAAATATTGCTCTCTTGTTTGAAAAAACATCAACACGTACTCGTGCTGCCTTCACAGTAGCATCTATTGACCTTGGTGCCCATCCAGAATATCTTGGTGCAAATGACATCCAACTTGGTAAGAAAGAATCTACAGAAGATACTGCTAAAGTTTTGGGACGCATGTTCGACGGTATTGAATTCCGTGGTTTCAGTCAAAAAATGGTGGAAGAATTGGCAGAATTCTCTGGTGTGCCAGTATGGAATGGTTTGACAGATGCATGGCACCCAACTCAAATGTTAGCTGACTACTTGACTGTCAAAGAAAACTTTGGCAAGTTGGAAGGTTTGACCTTGGTTTACTGTGGTGATGGCCGTAACAACGTTGCTAACTCACTTTTGGTAACGGGCGCTATCCTTGGTGTCAATGTCCATATCTTCTCTCCAAAAGAACTCTTCCCAGAAGAAGAAGTAGTTGCCTTGGCTGAAGGTTTTGCGAAAGAAAGTGGAGCACGTGTTCTCATTACTGACAATGCTGACGAAGCAGTCAAAGGCGCAGATGTTCTCTATACAGACGTTTGGGTATCAATGGGTGAAGAAGACAAATTCGCAGAACGCGTTGCTCTCTTGAAACCATACCAAGTGAATATGGAATTGGTGAAAAAAGCAGAAAATGAAAATCTCATCTTCTTGCACTGCTTGCCTGCCTTCCATGATACAAACACTGTTTATGGTAAAGATGTCGCTGAAAAATTCGGCGTAGAAGAAATGGAAGTAACAGACGAAGTATTCCGTAGCAAGTATGCTCGTCACTTCGACCAAGCTGAAAACCGTATGCACACAATTAAAGCGGTGATGGCGGCTACTTTAGGGGATCCATTTGTTCCACGTGTGTAATAATTAACTATCTAATAACGCATCGCAACCTCCGGGGGCTGGCACCCAGCCCCCTTATTTTGAGGATAGATGTGTAAGCGACTACTATTTCGCGAAAGTGAGGAAAAAGCAAGAGATATGGCAAATCGTAAAATTGTAGTAGCCTTGGGTGGCAATGCCATTTTATCGTCTGACCCATCGGCTAAAGCACAAAAAGAGGCCTTGGTACAAACAGCCAAGCACCTTGTAAAATTGATAAAAAATGGGGATGACCTTATTATCACGCATGGTAATGGTCCTCAGGTTGGAAACTTACTTCTTCAAAACCTTGCTGCTGATTCGGAAAAGAACCCAGCTTTTCCACTAGACAGTTTGGTAGCCATGACAGAAGGTTCGATTGGTTTCTGGTTGCAAAATGCCTTGGAAAATGAATTGATCAAGGAAGGCATTGAAAAAGATGTAGCATCTGTTGTGACCCAGGTTATCGTGGATAAGAATGATCCAGCCTTCGAAAATTTGACCAAGCCTATTGGGCCATTCTATACAGAAGACGAAGCGAAAGCAGAAGCAGAAAAGACTGGTGCAACCTTTAAAGAAGATGCCGGTCGTGGCTGGCGCAAAGTCGTTGCTTCGCCAAAACCTGTAGGAATCAAAGAAATTGGTACCATTCGTACCCTTCTCAATGCAGGTGAAGTTGTCGTAGCTGCTGGTGGTGGAGGTATTCCAGTTGTCCAAGAAGCAGACGGTACTCTTACCGGTGTGGAAGCAGTTATCGATAAGGACTTTGCTTCTCAATGTTTGGCAGAATTGGTTGATGCAGACTTGTTTATCGTCTTGACAGGTGTAGACTATGTCTTTGTTAACTACAACAAACCAGACCAAGAAAAATTAGAAACAGTTACCGTAGCTGAATTGGAAGAATATATCAAACAAAATCAATTCGCACCAGGTTCCATGCTACCGAAAGTTGAAGCAGCTATCGCTTTTGTAAACAATAAGCCGCAATCAAAAGCAGTCATTACCTCATTAGAAAACTTAGGCGCTTTGATTGAATCCGATAGCGGTACTATCATTGTCAAGGGCTAAGCAGCTATATGTATCGTTGAGGCTTCTATTTGTTGATGTACTCTGCATGCAAATATAGTTTTTAAACTAGACGGGTTATTTATTGATGGAGTTAGGGGAGTGGAAGTGTTGATAGTCCTACAAGGGTTCCCTTTAATCGAAACATGAAGGTCTGGGCTTCTAAGCTCCCTCCCCTCTCATCCATTTCCTATCAAGTATCTATCTATAAGCAATGATTTCAGATAATAGACTGAAGGAGATAGACATCTCTTGAAGATAGGTGGATATTTGATACGGTTATTACGGATACAATTTCCCTTAAATAGGGGATAAACTTTTAAAATATTATAGGAGGTTTTTGCGATGAGCGAAAAAGTGAAAAAAGGCTTTAAATTGCCTTCGTCTTATACAATATTGATGCTCATTATTGCCTTTATGGCAGTGATGACATGGATTATTCCAGCTGGTCAGTATCAGGTTGATGAAGCCGGACGTTTAGTGGCTGGTACCTATGAGAAGGTTGCTCAAAATCCACAAGGGATTTACGATGTTTTTATGGCTCCAGTTCGTGCCATGCTTGGTCACGGTGCGACTGAAGCAGCGATTAACGTAGCATTCTTCATCATCATGGTTGGTGCCTTTCTTGGTGTAGTTAACGAAACAGGTGCACTTGATGTAGGGATTGCTTCTATTGTAAAACGCTTCAAAGGTCGTGAAAAAATGTTGATTTACATCCTCATGCCTTTGTTTGCCTTGGGAGGCTCAACCTATGGTATGGGTGAAGAAACAATGGCTTTCTTCCCACTCCTTGTTCCTGTTATGATGGCGGTTGGTTTTGATAGTATTACTGGTGTAGCCATTATCTTGCTAGGTTCTCAAATCGGCTGTTTGGCTTCTACTGTAAACCCATTTGCAACGGTTGTAGCCTCTGATGCAGCAGGTGTAAGTGTTGCAGACGGTATGATTTGGCGCTTTGTCTTCTTCGTTGTTATTCTCTTGATGGGGGTTCTCTTTGTAGCCAACTATGCTGAGAAAGTGAAAAACGATCCGACTAAGTCCTTGGTTTACAAACAGCGTGAAGCAGATATGCAACACTTTAATGTAACAGCAACTCAAGAAGTGAATGCAGAATTATCACCAGCTCAAAAACGTGTTCTCTGGGTATTTGTACTAACATTTGTTCTCATGATTTGTAGCTTTATTCCATGGGAAGATTTGGGTG
This sequence comes from Streptococcus sp. 2018037, assembly GCF_019754195.1. Taxonomy (NCBI): domain Bacteria; kingdom Bacillati; phylum Bacillota; class Bacilli; order Lactobacillales; family Streptococcaceae; genus Streptococcus; species Streptococcus sp. 2018037. The sequence goes on along the minus strand of NZ_JAIJZQ010000003.1, from coordinate 24,563 downwards.
TGACTATCTTTACACAATTTAAAGATTGGTTGATTGGTCTTCCATTCATCGGTCAAGTGATTGGTTCTTCAACAGCTGCTCTTGGTACTTGGTACTTCCCAGAAGGAGCAATGCTCTTTGGTATCGCAGGGATTGTAGTTGGTTTAGTTTATGGTATGAGTGAAGAACGTTTGGTAAAATCCTTCATGTTCGGTGCGGCTGATATTTTCAGTGTAGCCTTGATTTGTGCTATCGCGCGTGGTATTCAAGTCATCATGAACGATGGTATGATTACTGCCACTATTCTCCACATGGGTGAAGAAGGATTGCAAGGTTTGTCTTCACAAGTATTCATCATTTTGACCTATCTCTTCTACCTACCAATGTCCTTCTTGATTCCATCTTCATCAGGTCTTGCAGGGGCTTCTATGGGTATCATGGCACCTCTTGGTGAGTTTGTAAATGTACCAGCGAGCTTGGTTATCACAGCTTTCCAAGCTGCATCAGGTCTCTTGAACTTGGTAGCTCCAACATCAGGTATTGTAATGGGAGCCTTGGCACTTGGTCGTGTTGAAATTGGTACTTGGTATAAATTTGTAGGTAAGTTAATCGTAGGCATCATGATTGCCTCCATAGCTATTTTGGTCATTGCGACATTCTTCTAATCGAAATTCTGGGTCAGATTTTATCACGAATACAGATAAAATTTGGCTCAGTTTTTCCTTTTATGATAGAATAGTGCTAGAAAATATATAATATCTTATTATGTTGAAAGGGGACACAATGAGAACGAGTTTTATTCAGTCATCGCATCAGGAGGCATGTATTCAAGCCATCCAAGAACTGGTTGCTTTTCCTTCTGTTTTGCAAGAACATCAGGCAGATACGCCATTTGGTCAAGCGATTCAGGATGTTCTGGAGCACACGTTGGCTTTGACGGAAAAGATGGGTTTTAAAACTTATTTAGACCCTGCTGGCTATTATGGCTATGCTGAAATTGGGCAAGGCGAAGAATTATTAGCAATACTTTGCCACTTAGATGTGGTACCTGCTGGTGATCTTAGTCAATGGCAGACGCCACCTTTTGAGGCTGTGGTAGAGGGAGACTATATTATTGGACGCGGGGTTCAGGATGATAAAGGTCCTTCGATGGCGGCTTTATTTGCAGTAAAAGCACTTCTTGATGCGGGAGTCCAATTTAACAAACGGATTCGTTTCATTTTTGGAACAGATGAAGAGACCTTATGGCGGTGTATGAACCGCTACAATCAGTTGGAAGAAGTGGCAACTATGGGCTTTGCACCAGATTCTTCCTTCCCTTTGACTTATGCTGAAAAAGGATTGCTACAGGCCAAATTGCATGGTCCAGGGCACCCTTGTCTGAGTATCGAAGCGGGGACTGCCTATAACGTAGTACCTGCCAAGGCGAGCTATTCTGGTCATTTATTAGCGGGAGTTATTGCGGAATTAGATCAATTAGGCTTTGATTATGAAACCAAAGATGATCAAGTAACGGTTCTTGGTATTTCGCGGCACGCCAAGGATGCTGCCGAGGGGGTCAATGCCATCGTTCGATTGGCAAAGGCCTTAGAACATTTCGAAAGCCATCCAGCCTTGGACTTTATCGTCAATGCAGTTGGTGAAGATGCCACAGGATTTAAGCTTTTTGGTGATGTGACTGATGAACCATCAGGGACACTCAGTTTCAATATTGCAGGTCTAACCATTAGCGCAAAAAAATCAGAAATTCGCTTGGACATTCGTATTCCTGTCACTGCGGATAAAGAAGCCCTAGTTTCTACTTTACAAGCCAAAGCGCAATCATGTGGCTTGACCTATGAAGAGTACGACTACCTTGCTTCCTTGTATGTGCCATTAGACAGCCAGCTGGTATCTACGCTCATGTCTGTTTATCAAGATAAGACAGGAGATTTGACAAGCGAGCCAATCTCGTCAGGTGGGGCTACCTTTGCTCGTACTATGCCAAACTGTGTGGCCTTTGGTGCATGTTTCCCAGATACAGAACAAACAGAGCATCAGGAAAATGAACGGATGCCATTAGAAGACTTATATAAAACAATGGATATTTATGCTGAGGCAGTCTATCGCCTAGCTGCGGAATAGACATTGTCAGCATTGATTATTAAATTACAGTTTAAAAGTTCTTAGTGAAATATCTAAGGGCTTTTTTTATGAAGAATATCATTAAAAAGATGAGATAGAAATGTGTCACTGTTTACAAGAAGTATACAAAAATATATGAAAGTGTGACTTATTATATGCTGTTTTAGAAATAGACCCCATCTGCATATAGAATAAGTCAAGTTAGACTATTCTACAATAAAACGCTTACATGTTATATTTGTGACAGAAAATGCGATCGCACATCAACCAGTAAACTGAATTTTGAGTCTTATACGAGGCTAAAAAGGTTTACAAACTGCTTTATTTTGGCTATAGGTAGGATAAACTTGCAGACTTTATAGGAGGAAATAATGAAAAAAGAAACAGGTAAGTTTACGAAAAAAGTCATCCTTGGTCAGCTTCTCATCTGTACCAGTTTTTTGGTATGGGCAGGACAGACCGTTGCAGCAGAGGAGGTATCTCAGGGAGAACCAGTAGCAATCAACAATGAAACTCCACCTGCTATTGAAGCAAAACCACTTGTGGAAGCTACTCCATCAACTGAAACAGAACCTCCAACTCCAGAAGAAAAACGGGAGGAACCACAAGTAGCTGATAAAAATGTGGTAGAAGGGAAAAAGCCCGTAACTAACAGCCAGCATCAGATGGTTTCGGAATTATCAACGGTCCCTTCTGTTTCTATAAAAAATCCAGATGCAGCTACCGATGGGAGTGCTTACGGTAGTAGCGATGATGCCAATAGCAATACCAAAATCATTGCTGGTAAAGAAACTGGCGAATCAGATAACGGTTACTCCAAGTGGGATCATGTTTACGTTCAGTATGATTTTGAAAAGGAAGTTCCCGTCCATACTGTAAAAATTCATCGTAATACTTATGATAATGCAGTGTCTACTTTTAAAGATGTTAAAGTGGAATTGTCTACAAGTGCAGATTTTTCTCCTGAAACCACAGAAGTCATTTTCAAACAGGCAGATGTAGAAGAAACAGTTGCAAATAAAGGACAGCCTCAAGTCATCCAATTGCCAACATCAATCAATGCTCGTTATATTCGTATTTGGGGACGGGGGCATTATATCCAAAATACAAACAGTTCCTGGAAGGGATATAGTAATGGCGTTCTCTTTAACGAGATAGAAGTCTTGGCGCAGGTTGAAGCAGATGCTGGTACGAATGAAGAACCACAAACCGAGCTAGTCAACCTCGCTAAATTGAAAAAACCATATTTCTATGGTAAGGCTCCAACTAATCCAGAAGCCATTAACGATGGCAAGTTCGACGAGAATTATACTACTCAAGAATCAATAGGGAACCAGGCCTATCTTCAATATGAATTTAGAAATGTCTATACTATTGAGGAAATCAAGGTTCAGTTAGCTCCTGGAGAGTATCGTAATTTCCGGATAGATTTGGATGATGATTATAATGATGGTAATAATTATAATACAATCTATAAGAATGAAAATTTCACCATTGACAAGGAACAGATTATAACGATTAAAACTCCAAAAAATTCTAAGGCGCGTTATGTTCGCTTTAGAGGTACTCGCGTAGACGATACTCCTCTTCGCTATTCAGAAATTCAGATTATGGGACGAGGAAAATCTTATGACGAATCTGCTCCAGAATACGTTCCACCAAAATCTGAATACGATACATTAGTCTGGTCTGATGAATTTAATGGCGACAAGATTGATGAAAGTAAATGGCAAATTATTGATGGCATGTGGAATCATGCGGCTATATACAATCGTAAAGCAGTTTCTATCAAAAAAGATGGTGACAAGAGCTATTTGTCTATCCGTAGCACGAACCATAAGGATAAAAAAGCTTTGGTTGAAGCAGTTGGGCACGATCGGTATGATGATAAAGAATTACCAGATAAAGTAACATGGTCTTCTGGTCGCCTAGAATCTAAAGATAAGTATTCTTTCCAATTTGGTCGAATGGCTGTTCGAGCTAAGGTAAATGACTCTAAGGGAATCTGGCCTGCTATTTGGATGTTGGCACAGGATGAGACCGGGCATGACGAAATTGACGTTTTGGAATACCTTGGTCAAAATCCATGGGATGCATGGACAACTAACCATTTTGGTATTTTGGCAAAAAATAAAAAATCTGATGGCTCAGCTTATAAGAATTACGAAGCTTGGAGTCAGGAATTCCATGTCTACGAAGTCGAATGGACTCCAGATGTCATCAAATGGTATATTGATGGAAAATTTGTTTTTCAAACAGACCGTGGTAAGGATCGGGATGGTATGCACACCCGCCCTATGTTCCCAATACTGGAAACCCAAGTTGGTGATGGCTGGGTTGGTGATGTTGATTACAAACGCAACATGACTAAACAGGATAGTGAGTACTTGGTTGATTGGGTTCGAATTTATCAAAAAGCAGATCAAAGTAAGGTACGTTTTGATAATCTAGATGATGCCAAGCCTAATGATTATGTCATTAAGCCACAGCAAAAACTTGGTCACCTCGTAACAGTCTCTAACGGGAAAGCAGCTCATGAAAACAAAAATAATTTCTACTATGGAGGTCAACCACGTTACGAAACAAGCAGGCTCTATGCTGATGGTGATGGCGAAAATGCACTAGTTTACAAGATTGCTAATCCAGAGGCTTTGCACTTAACGACTTATTACAAAACACTTGAAGACTATTCTGTCTATAATAAAGAAGCAGGGGCTAATGAAGGAAAATCTGTTCGCAAACATTTGATAAATGCAAAAGACGGTGAAATTGACTTCACTGTGTATTCATCTGTTGATGGCAAAAGCTGGAATAAAGAGAATGTTACTGTAGTGGATAATTTCGTAGAAGCAACCCCAGCTTATGCACGCACTACATTTGATATTCGCAACATTCGAAAAGGTACTAAATTTGTGAAGATCGTCTTTCCAACGGTCAAAGGTATTTCCTATAAGTTGGAAGATGGAACAGAGAAAAGCTTGCAAGCCAGTGATGTTCAGTTAGCAAAAGTAACTTTTGTAGCTACTCATCCTGAAGCAGAACCAGAAAAACCTATTGTTGATCAAGAAAAACTAGCTTTGTCCAAAGTTTTTTCACTCGATGCCGGTCGCAAGTATTTCTCTGTAAATCAGATAAAGGAGATTATTGATTTAATTTCTTCTTATGGTTACACGGATATGAACCTCTTATTGGGAAATGATGGTCTGAGATTTTTATTAGATGATATGAATTTGACCGTTGGAGATAAGGTGTATGACAGTGAAGCAGTTAGAAAAGCAATAATAAATGGTAATAAGCATTATTATGACGATCCAAACGGTACAACCTTAAGTCAGAGTGAGATGGATGATATTCTTGCTTATGCTAAGGAAAAAAATATTTCCATTATTCCAACTATCAATAGCCCAGGTCATATGGATGCGATTGTAGAAGCAATGGAAGAATTGGGGATAAAATCGCCAAAATTTAGTTATAATGGCAAAACATCTGCACGTACAGTTGATTTAAAAAATGACCAAGCAGTTGCTTTTACTAAAGCCTTAATTGATAAATATGCTAGTTACTTTGCAGGCAAATCTAAAATTTTCAATATTGGCTTAGATGAGTATGCTAACGATGCTACAAATGCTTCTGGATGGCACATTCTTCAGACACAAGGTGATTATGGTAAGTTTATTCAATATGCCAATGATTTAGCAGCTATCGTCAAGAAGCATGGTTTAGAGCCAATGGCTTTCAATGATGGTATCTATTATAACCACGATACTAGTTCGGGTACTTTTGATAAAGACATTATTGCTTCTTTCTGGACAGGAGGTTGGGGAGGATATGATGTTGCTTCCTCAAAATTCCTTCATGAAAAAGGGCATAAAATTCTTAATACAAATGATGCTTGGTACTATGTTATTGGACGTGAAGCAGAAGGTTTGGGATGGTATAACCTTGATCAAGGTCTTCGAGGAACTAAATCAACAAGGTTTGATCAAGTACCGAAATCTGAGAATACTAAGGTACCCATTATCGGTAGCATGGTTGCGGTATGGGCAGATGACCCAAGCAAGCCTTACAGCTATGACTCAATTAAAAAACTTTTGCACAGTTTTACGGAAAACAATTCTGATTATTTTTGGGCAGAGTACCGAGATTTGCGAGAAGAAGTTGGGAAGATTCCTACTGATTTAAATTCCTATACACCAGAGAGCGTGGCGACTTTAAAAGAGGTCTTGAACAAGATTGATTGGAAACTAAGTAGAAATAACCAAGCGTTTGTTGATGGTTACTTGGCAGAAGTAAAAGCAGCGCGTGAAGCGTTAGTTCCTGTGACAGCAAAAGGAGACAGCGTCAAAGCGGAGCCCTTACCAGAAGGCAAGCTACCTCTGATTACTGCTAAAGGAAAAAGTGTCCAAGCAGAACCACGCCCTGCCTTTAAGGGATACCTGACATCAAACTATGGACCATCTGTCACACCTTTATCCCTTGTATCAAAACCAAGCAGTGAGCAGTCAAATTCCAAGCAAGTAGCTTCTCAGAAGAAAGAATTGCCAAATACAGGCGCAGTAGATGGTCTTGGATTCACTCTTCTTGGACTTATCGGCCTAGCAGCTGCTATTCGTCGGAGGAAAGAGGAGTAACATAGCCATTTGAGTGAATGTTTAGGGCTTTCTAATTGTAATGATATAGTCATTTAGTTTTTCTTTCACTCGCTTTGCCGTACCCAAGTATAGCATGTAGCTCATTGCCTTGTACAAAAAGTAAACTAGAAGGCTATGAATAACAGGATAATTTTTTATAGGCTACTAAAAATCCCCCGTAATAAATCTTATTACGGGAGATTTTCGTTTATGAGTATAAAGGGAAGTTATTGATATTTATTTGAAAAATTATCTTTAAAATTAAGTATTTGTTTGTGAACACAAATTTTTATAATTTACTAAAGAAAAATGGTGGAGTAAACTGTTTCAAGTGCTCGAAGCAAGCTTGTGCCCCCTCGACATCTTCACAAATGATGAGACAGACATCGTCACCGCAGACGGTCGCTACAATTTGAGGAATTTCCATGGCATCCAAAATAGAACCGAATGAGTTGGCCAATCCAGGTAGGGTCTTGAGCACCACTTGATGTTGGATAGGTTTTAGCATGACCAAAGCATCTTCCATATAGAGTCGCAGTCGTTTTTCCCAGCGAGTAGGAGCAATGGGGTTGATGACATAGTGAGAAGAATCATCTTCGTTGACTTTGACAAGATTGAGCATCTTGATGTCACGGGAGAGGGTAGATTGGGTGACGGAGACTCCGTTGACCTCTAGTAATTCTTGCAATTCCTGCTGGGTATGTATTTTCTTCTCCATGATTAGAGACAGGATTAGCTGATGGCGGCTTTCAATCTTGTTCATAGGGCCCTCCTTGAGATGTAAGGAAAATAAAATCTGAACTCAGAATAAATTGGTGATAACAGCCTATTGAATAAACATTGCATCCCCAAAACTAAAGAAGCGGTAACGTTCTTCAACAGCATGTTTATAGGCATCTAACGTAAATTCTCTACCTGCAAAGGCAGAAACTAGCATAACCAAAGTAGATTTTGGTAGGTGGAAATTGGTTGAGAAGGCATCAACGATTCGGAAGATGTAGCCAGGTTTGATGAAGATATTTGTCCAACCAGAATCAGCTTCCAAACGGCCATCAAATTTATTACCGATGGTTTCGAGGGTGCGGATGGATGTTGTGCCGACTGCGACGATACGACCACCGCTATCTTTGACCTGATTGAGTGTTTGAGCAGCTTCTGCTGATAGGTTATAGAATTCCGAGTGCATTTCATGCTCATCAACGTTATCAACAGAGACTGGTCGGAAGGTCCCAAGCCCAACGTGAAGAGTCAGATAGACTAGTTTCACTCCTTTAGCTTCGATTTTTTCGAGTAATTCTTGGGTGAAATGTAGTCCAGCAGTTGGAGCTGCGGCAGAACCGTTTTCCTTGGCATAAACTGTTTGATAGCGTTCACGGTCTTCTAATTTTTCATGAATGTAAGGTGGAAGTGGCATTTCGCCTAGGCTTTCCAAGACTTCAAGGAAGATACCTTCATAGGAGAATTCAACAATTCTTCCACCGTGTTCTAATTCTTCTACGATAGTAGCAGTTAATCGTCCGTCACCAAAGGCAACTGTGGTACCGACTTTCAGGCGTTTTGCTGGTTTGGCAAGCACTTCCCACTGATCACCTTGGGTATTTTTCAAAAGCAAAAGCTCAACATGTCCCATAGTTTCAGGCTTGTAGCCATAGAGACGGGCAGGCAGAACACGTGTATTGTTCATGACCAGAGCATCACCGGGATTCAGCTGGTCGATGATATGGTCAAAGTGACTGTCAACCATGCTCCGTTTTTCGCGGTCGAGGATCAATAGTTTAGAGCTGTCGCGCTTTTCAAGGGGAACTTGAGCGATAAGCTCTTCGGGTAAATCAAAATCAAAATCTGCAGTATTCATATTCACTCCTTAGACTAAAATAAAATATAGGTAAAATAAATCAATAGGGCAAATGGCAAAGCCACCAATAGACTACCAATCAGGTAGAAAATAAACTTTAGGACCTTTGATTTAGAAATAAAATAGCCAGTAAGGCAGAACAGAATACCAATAAAAAATAAGTAAAAAAGCACATCTGTCATAAATGTATTATATCATAGTTAGACACTTTAGTCTTTATGGAGTGAGAAGAGATTTAAAATTATTTGTGTTGATTTAATACTCTATAGGAATAAATTCTTGACAAAAATTGGTCTATACCATATAATAAAGAAAAAACTAGAAATGGTATAGACCAAAGAGGTGTGTTATGAAAATTCATGTAGTAAACAATCAAGTTGAAGGAGCAACTGTAGCATTAGACATTTTGAGAGAAAAAATGAACGGAGGTGCCAAGGTATTAGGTTTGGCAACAGGCTCCAGTCCGTTAGAATTTTACAGATTGATTCGTGAGTCGGATTTAGACTTTTCGGATGTGACATCTGTAAACTTGGATGAGTATGTCGGTTTAGGTGAGGAGAGTGACCAATCCTATATTCATTTTATGAAGGAAAATCTTTTCAATGCCAAACTGTTTAAACAATCTTTTTTACCGAATGGTTTGGCGACAGATGTAGTTGCTGAAACAGAACGTTACAATAAAATTTTAGCTGAACATCCAGTTGATTTTCAAATTTTGGGTATCGGTCGCAACGGCCATATCGGTTTCAACGAACCAGGTGCTCCATTTGATGGTCAGACCCATCTGGTTGAATTGGCGCCATCAACCATCGAAGCCAATGCTCGCTTCTTTGCGGATCCAGAGGAAGTGCCTAAACAGGCTATCTCAATGGGCATCGCCAACATTATGGCAGCCAAGACCATTGTCCTCATGGCTTATGGTCAGGAAAAAGCTGACGCCATTAAGGCGACTGTGGAAGGTCCTGTGACAGAAGATGTCCCAGCAAGCGTCCTCCAAAACCATGACGATGTCGTTCTTATCCTCGACCAAGCCGCAGCAAGTAAATTAGTGTAGTATGTTGTAAACGATTATTCTTAGACATAAAGTTGGTTGCAACAGTACAATAAGTATAATTTCTGAATGAATCTAGGTTCTTTTTCCATTGTGAATTTGACAAAAATTGTGAAAAGGCATGTAACTTATATTTTTAAGGGCATGCCTTTTGCTATTCTGATAATCCATATCAGTTGTTATATATTGAATGGATTATAACATTAAGTTGGATTTGAGAGAAACTTTCAACAAGAGGTATTGCTATCCTTTATCATGTTGAAAATTGATAGGAACAAGTGAAATAGGCGAAGCAGTATCATTTTCTCTACGTTTTGTATAACGTTTTCATTTTTTTCAGGTAGTTTTCTGGTTTTTATATAATCTTTTTCTAAAGTTGGTTTTTGAGTTATTTTTTTGTGCTATACTGTTACTACGTTTCCGATAGGAGGAAGCAAATATCTATACAAAGGAGATGTTTCATCATGAAACATATTGTAACAAAACATAATTATAAAGTTGGCGCATGCGCTATGGCACTTGCATTGTTGATGACTACTGCAGGTGGTGCAGTTGCAAATGCAGAGCAACGACTAACATCAACAGGCAATATTTCAGAACGAGGAGATAGTGTCCTTCTAGCAACTCCAGCCCAAAATCAAGGTTTTCAAAATGGTGGAGTTCACAACTTAGAGTCTATCAACTCACCTATGCATCAAGTAGCCCCTTCTGGACAAAAAACATCATGGTTTGGTTCATTTTGGGGTGGTGTAAAAAAATTCTGGAAAGCACTCTGTTGTGGAGTTGGATGGTGTTAAGTAGAATGTTTACTATTTAGAGTTATAATCTTGTAATATTTAGTCAATTAATTTGCAAATCCTTCATACTTCACTAACTTTCTTAAATTATTTAATTTTCTATATATTACCCTCTTAGAAATCTTTTTCATCTATACATTCATAACTTTAATAATATAACTCGAATTAGTATGCCCTCTATGAAAATAGAGGGTTTTAAACATTTTAGAGATATTTTTTCTTTATTATCACAATTATTCGAGACAAGTTTTTTGAACCACAAACATTGCATGTATATTTTTTATCTTTATATTAATATTTCCATATCTTGGAGTTTTATAGTTTTTTATCTAACCTTTTTCTAAAGTTGGAATTTGAGTTGTCTGTTTGTGCTATACTATCACTTGTAGAGACGAATATCGTATAAAGGAGATATTTCAACAATGAAGCAACTTGTAACAAAACGTAGTTATAAAATTGGTTTGAGTGCCATGGCTTTGGCCTTGCTAATGACCACTGCAGGTGGCGCAACTGCACATGCAAGTACGGAGACCTACAGTGTCGAAACCCGAGGTGATACCAAAGTGTATAGGCTGTTGGAAGCTCCAGCGGAGTCTTTTGCACAGGGGAGCATAGTTTTGAAACCTGTGAATAATTCTACAACTAAACCATCTGAAACCAAATCATGGTTTGATTCTTTTTGGAGTAGTGTAAAAACATTCTGGGAAGCGTTCTGTCGTGGAGTTGGATGGTGTTAAGTAGAATGTTTACTATCTAGAGTTATATTCTTGTAATATTTAGTCAATTAAATTTGCAAATCCTTCATACCTTCATTAATCTTTCTTAAATTTTTAATTTTCTATATATTACCCTCTTAAATATTACCCTCTTAAAAATCTTTTTCATCTATACATTCATAACTTTAATAATATAACTCAAAATAGTATGCCCTCTATGAAAATAGAGGGTTTTAAATTTTTTAGAGATATTCTTTTTTATTGCTTCGCTTATTCGAGACAAGGTTCTCTTGAACGGAGCGTATCCTATTTCCTAATTTTTATATTAATATTTTTATTTTTTGGAATTTAATGGTTTTTTATCTAATCTTTCTCTAAAGTTGAGATTTACATTATTTTTTTGTGCTATACTGGCATTACATTGTCTAAAAAAGGGCGAATTGTATAAAGGAGACATTTCAAAAATGAAACGTATTGTAACAAAACGTAGTTATAAAGTTGGTCTGTGTGCTATGGCTCTTGCTCTGCTGATGAGCACTGCAGGTGGTGTAACTGCTGGTGCACAAGACTATAGTGTCAAATCATCAGGGACTCTTAAGCCAATAGGATATAAGGTTTTTATGATTACAGAGCATAGTCCTTCTTATACTATGAATGAGGGAGTTGAAAATTTGAGATCTATTAATGGTCAGGATGCTGATTCAGCTAATTCATCTGATTCTTGGTTTTGGAACTTATGGAAGAAGTTCAAAACAGTTTTCCAAAAATTTATTCACAGTGGAGTACGTCGTGGTTTCGGTGTGAAAAATTTGTTCAATAATAGATGGTGGTAATCTAGAATTTATTTATCAAAAAATATATGTAAAGTTATTGTGTAAATTTTAATATGTAAATCTTGGTAATTTTTCTATATTACCCTTTAAAAATCTTTTATATATATTTATAACCTCAATATAGCATTCCTGCCATTGCTCTTTTGGGTTGAGGTAGGTTTCGTTTTTACAAAAGGAGACATTTCATGAAACGAGCTAATTCAAAACTAGCAGCTTTAACACTCATTACAACTCTTGCGGTTGCAACTTTTGCTAGCACAACCGCCCACGCAAATGACAATATTAATGCAGGAGATCAGACTGTAGCACGAGGATATAATCCGATAAATGAAAACTCTTTGAAGAATGCTCTCAAAAATCCGAACTCAAAGGAGTATAGAATTATTGCAAAATTTCCTAAAAATACTAATTTAGAAAATAAAGGTGTCAGCATGCTTGGACCAATTAAAATGAGTCCAGAATCTCCTGAAAACTCTTCATGGTTTTGGAAGCTTTGGAATCGTTTTACAACTTTTGTCAAAAATATTTTTAGCTAAGATTTCTATTTTTTGTTGACTTCATATGGATAGAGAACAGTGGTTCATTTGAGCCTTTATTCAAATGAAAAGCGTATGAAATATTGGAGAGATCTAGGCATCTAAACCAGAGATTGTGCAAGAAATTATGTAATAGACCTCACATTTTTTGCGAATGAGATGTTGACACGAATTCCATATTTCTTGAGTCTCGGTTGTAATTTTTCTTAGATAAATTAAAGAGTGAAAAGTTTAGGATATTGTAATTGTTCTAAACTTTTTATATTGCATTGATAAAAAATACAGTCTTTGTATAACAGGCATATTCTTGTATTTTTTAGTGAAAAAAGAAATAAATTGACAAAATTATGGTAAAATATAGGTTGATTTAAAATTAATCATTTAATGAATAATGAGTTCGAAGTAAGTCAAGATTGACTAGACATTGTATTTAAAGCAATTCACAAGAATAAGAGATGGAAGGAGATAGAACATGCAACATCCAGTTGTACGATTTATCTGTAGAACCCTGTTCTATTTTTTTATATTGTTACTACTTTTGTATCTGTATAGTTATTTAGACATTGGACAGGGAGGATTTATCTATAATGAGTTTTAAGGAGGAGAGTATAAAAATGATTAGCAGCATGTTAGAGCGGGTAGAGCATTTTGCAACAGAAAATCCTGACTACCCTGTTTACCATCATCTAGGACAGTTGTATAGTTATGGGGATTTAAAGGCAGATTCAGATTCTTTAGCAGCCCATATTGATAGTTTGGATTTACCAGCAAACTCTCCTGTCCTTGTTTTTGGCGGACAGGAGTACCAGATGTTGGCAATCTTTGTTGCCTTAACCAAGGCTGGTCATCCGTATATCCCTGTAGATAGTCATTCTGCTTTGGATCGGATTGAAGCCATTCTGGAAATAGCAGAGCCGAGTTTGGTGTTTGCGGTAGCAGACTTTCCGCTAGAGACAAGTTTGCCAGTGCTTGGTTTGTCTGAAGTTGAAGCCATTTTTGAGAAGAAATCGACTTATCAGTTGATGCATCCTGTAAGCGGAGATGATACCTACTATATTATCTTCACTTCTGGGACGACGGGTAAACCAAAAGGGGTGCAAATTTCGCATGACAATTTGCTCAGCTTTACTAACTGGATGATAAGGGATAAGGAGTTTGCGCTACCAGAGCGACCACAAATGTTGGCTCAACCTTCCTATTCGTTTGACTTGTCGGTTATGTATTGGGCTCCGACGCTTGCCCTTGGTGGGACCTTATTTGCTCTACCGAAAGAGTTGACTTTGGATTTTAAGACCTTATTTGCAGCTATTCAAACTTTGCCATTTAAGATTTGGACTTCGACACCATCATTTGTAGATATGGCTTTGCTATCTCGTGAGTTCGATGGGGAACATTTACCAGATTTGACGCATTTCTATTTTGACGGAGAGGAGTTAACTGTAAAAACAGCTCAGAAGCTCCGCGAACGTTTTCCAAAAGCTGTGATTGTTAATGCTTATGGACCGACCGAAGCTACAGTCGCCTTATCAGCAGTTGCCATCACTGATGAGATGCTGGTGAATTATAAACGTTTGCCGATTGGTTATACCAAACCAGACTCGCCAACTTTTATTTTGGATGAGGATGGTCAAGTAGTACCGAATGGTCAACAGGGAGAAATTGTTGTATCAGGTCCTGCTGTCTCTAAAGGGTATTTGAATAATCCTGAGAGAACCGAGGCGGCATTTTTCCAGTTTGACGGCTTACAGGCCTATCATACTGGGGATTTGGGTGTAATGACAGATGAAGGTCTGTTACTCTATGGCGGACGTATGGATTTCCAAATTAAATATAATGGTTATCGTATCGAGTTGGAAGAAGTTGCCCAACACTTAAATAAATCGACCTACATTGAGGCTGCGGTGGCTGTTCCACGTTATAATGCTGACCATAAAGTGCAAAATCTGTTAGCTTATGTTGTTCCTAAAGCAGGGATTATGGAGCAGTTCGATCGAGAGTTGGAGTTAACCAAGGTCATCAAGCAGGAGTTAAAAGAACGGATGATGGATTATATGATGCCTTCGAAGTTTATTTATCGAGACAGTCTTCCTTTGACTGCAAATGGGAAGATTGATATTAAGGGGTTGATCGCTGAGGTGAATGCTCAATGATGGAGTTTTTCAAACAGCTACCTCAGTTAGAGCCTTATGGAAATCCATGGTACTTTTTCTATCTAGTCTTGGCGCTAGTACCAATTTTTATAGGACTCTTTTTTAAAAAACGTTTCCCCTTGTATGAAACAGGTGTTAGTTTAGCCTTCATTGTCTTGATGTTTACAGGTACAAAGACAATGCAGTTGCTGTCTTTATTGGCCTATATTATTTGGCAGACAATGTTGATTTTTTTCTACAAGCATTATCGTCAACGGGCAAATCAAAGCTGGGTTTTCTATATAATTGTGTGTTTAGCTGTTTTTCCGTTGACTTGGGTAAAGTTGGTACCGACTTTTAGTCAGCATGGGGCAATTTTCGGTTTTTTAGGTATTTCTTATTTAACGTTTCGGTCGGTCGGAATGGTGATTGAAATGCGGGACGGTTTACTAACGGAATTTAGTTTGGGGAGTTTTCTGCGATTTTTGCTATTTATGCCAACTATTTCGAGTGGTCCTATTGATCGTTATAGACGGTTTACGGAAGATTACAAACAAATTCCAGAGCGAACTGAGTTATTAAATATGCTCGATCAGACTGTGCATTATATTATGATGGGCTTCTTATATAAGTTTATTCTAGCCTATTTTATCGGGCATACTTTACTGGAGCCTTTAAAGGCAGTAGCCTTGGATCAAGGTGGATGGTTTAACTTACCTACTATTGGAGTTATGTATCTTTATGGTTTTGAATTATTCTTTGACTTTGCAGGCTATTCCATGTTTGCCATAGGTATTTCCAATCTTATGGGTATTCGCTGCCCAATTAACTTTGATCAACCGTTCAAATCGCGTGATCTTAAGGAATTTTGGAATCGATGGCATATCAGCTTATCTTTTTGGTTCCGTGATTTCGTCTTCATGCGTCTGGTTAAGACTTTGTTGAAACATAAGGTTTTCAAAAATCGAAATACGGTATCTAATGTTGCCTATCTGCTAAATATGCTCTTGATGGGCTTGTGGCATGGTGTAACATGGTATTATATTGCATATGGTCTCTTTCATGCTTT
Source organism: Streptococcus sp. 2018037 (assembly GCF_019754195.1). Lineage (NCBI taxonomy): Bacteria > Bacillati > Bacillota > Bacilli > Lactobacillales > Streptococcaceae > Streptococcus > Streptococcus sp. 2018037. The sequence continues at coordinate 8,843 of NZ_JAIJZQ010000003.1, read as the reverse complement.
GGGGTTGATCATCAATGATGCTTGGATTCGTAAGAAGAAATCAATTAATTTAGCTCGAAAAAAAGCTGGGCAAGAACCACTGCCGGATAATCGTTGGACGAGTTTCGCTGGTATGTTTGTGACCTTCCATACGGTCATGTTCTCTTTCTTGATATTTTCAGGATTTTTAGATAAATTGTGGTTCAAGTAGACAATAGGTAACGATTGTATGAATCGTAGAAAGGAATATAAAATGGATGTAAAAGAAACAATATTGAATATTATCGAAGAATTATTTATGGAAGATGTATCTGAAATGATGGATGAAGACCTATTTGATGCGGGTGTTTTAGATAGTATGGGGACTGTAGAACTTATTGTGGAGTTAGAAAGTCGTTTTAATATTACAGTTCCAGTTTCAGAGTTTGGTCGTGAAGATTGGAATACAGCTAACAAAATCATTTCTGGTGTTGTGGAGTTGATGCATGCGTAAGCAATTGTGGCAGATTTTTGGGCCTGTGATTTGTGCAACGTTTTTAGTTATTCTCACCTTGTTGTTTTTCCCGAGTGCTTCTCGGCCAAATTTCAAAGAAGAAAAACAAGATGCAGTAGCATTGTCTTATATTAGTTTTAAGAGCAAATATAAGAAAAATAGGGCTCTGGGAGACAAAAATCATCGTTTTGTTCCTTTCTTTGGGTCAAGTGAGTGGTCGCGTTTTGATAGTATGCATCCATCAGTGTTGGCAGATGCTTATCAGAGAGAGTATACTCCCTATTTGTTAGGACAACGTGGTGCAGCTTCGCTGACACAATATTTTGGCATGCAACAGATTGGGGAACATTTAAAAAATAGTCAGGCTATCTATGTTGTTTCTCCTCAATGGTTTTCACCAAAAGGGGCATCATCTAAAGCATTTGAACAATATTTTAGTAGTGATCAAGCCACTCATTTTCTGCAAACAAGTGCTGGGGATGACTATGATAGATATGCAGCAAAGCGTTTCTTAGAGCTTAAATCAGACTATAGTTTGACAGGAATGTTTCAAAAAGTAGCTAGTGGTAAGGAATTGTCGAAATGGGATAGAGAACAGTTGATCTGGCAAGCCTATTTATTAGAAAAGCAAGATGCCTTATTTAGTCGCTTTGCTGATTCTGGTAGTAATTTAGGATTGGTAGAAACGGAAGCGATGAAACTTCCAGAGACTTTTTCCTATGACCGCTTGAGTAAAGTGGCTAATAAGGACGGGAGTCGTTCTACTCAATCAAATGATTTCCAAATTGATGATAGGTTTTATAGAAATCGCCTTCAGTCAAAAATCAAAAAACTCAAACAATCCCAGACAAAAATATCTTATCTGCAATCACCGGAGTACAATGATTTTCAGCTGGTTTTGAATGAATTTGCTAAACATCAGACCGATGTGCTATTTGTAATTCCCCCGGTTAATGAACGCTGGATGAACTACACTGGTCTCAATAAAGATATGTATCGGGCAACAGTAGCAAAGATTAAGTACCAGTTGACCAGTCAAGGTTTCAATCATATTGCTGATTTGTCGGAGCAGGGGGGGATAGATTATTTTATGCAAGATACGATCCACATCGGTTGGCAAGGCTGGCTGGAGCTTGATAAGTATATCCACCCATTCTTGACAGAACAACAGGCGCCTGTTCATTATCAGCTAAAAAAAGAATTTTTAACTTCCGAATGGGCTACGTACAAGGGAGATTTTAACCTATTTTTGAAATAGTTAGATACAGTTATAATAAAAAGCAAGAAGGCTTTGAATTAGGAAGTCTCCTTGCTTTTTTTGTACGAATCCCGAGAAAAACTTGTTTTTAGTCCAGAGAGAAGTGAAAGAGGCTTATACTCATTTAAAATCAAAAATAGCCACCTACCACTCCAAGTGGATATGGAGCGTTTCGATTTTGTTATTTTTTTAGAAGAAAACAGCTACTTGAAATCCACAATCCTCAACTCAAACTTATAAATTAAGGTTTCACATGTTATAAGTAGCTTAGACTTGCTATTTTTGATTTTTATTGAGTATTAAAACGTACGAAGGCGACACGTCTACAAGATAATTACTATAGGTTACAAGAGAGTCCAGATTTGCAGGAGTTAAATAGACTTCTAGGAATTAAGTGGAATCGGAGGCTAAAGTTTGAGGAATTTAGTAAAACCTACTTGCCTTTAGTTTTCAAGTGTCCAGTCCAAGTAAGGGCCAACTGGGACAATACCTGTTGGGTTAATGGTCTTGTGGCTATCATAATAATGCTGCTTGATATGGTTGAAGTCTACCGTTTCCGCAATACCAGCATGATTGTAGAGTCGCTTAGTGTAATTCCACAGATTTGGATAGTCAACCAAGGCCTTTATATTACATTTAAAATGCCCAAAGTAAACTGGATCAAACCGCGCTAATGTAGTAAAGAGACGAAGGTCTGCTTCCGTTAATTGATTGCCCACCAGATAGTCCTTGTCTGCCAAATGCTCTTCCAATTTATCCAAGGCGGCAAAAAGGTTCTTGACCTCTTTTTCATAAACTTTTTGGTTGGTTGAAAATCCAGCCTTGTAGACTCCGTTGTTGATGTTTGGATAGATAAAATCATTCATGGCATCAATCTCGGCTTGCAGGTTTGCTGGATAATAGTCATCGTAATTTCCAGTAATATCATTAAAAGCAGAGTTAAACATGCGCATGATTTCAGCCGATTCATTGCTGACGATGGTATTTGTTTCTTTGTCCCAAAGGACAGGAACGGTCACACGGCCAGTGTAATTTTGGTCTGCTTTCAAATAAACTTGATAAAGATAGTCGCTGTTAAAGAGGGAATCCTTGATAACACCAGGTCCATCCGCGAAAGTCCAACCATTTTCCAACATGAGCGGATGGACGATTGACAGGGAAATATGGTCTTCCAAACCCTTCAATTTTCGCATGATTAAGGTCCGACTGGCCCAAGGACAGGCAAAAGAAATGTAGAGATGGTAACGTCCTGATTCAGCCTTAAAACCACCCTCACCTGTCGGTCCTGCTTGTCCATCAGGTGTAATCCAGTTGCGAAATTGTGTTACGGTACGGACAAATTTACCGCCTGTTGACTTGGTGTCATACCATTGATCCACCCATTTGCCATCTTGTAAAAGTCCCATAAAGTTCTCCTTTATTATAAAAAGTAGGAAATCCAAGCAAACTGGATTTCATCTGCAAATATATATCACTAATTAGTATTATAATCTTTTTTCAATCAAAGTCAAGACCTAGGTTTTATGCTAGAATAGAGATATGAGATTGGACAAATGTTTAGAGAAAGCCAAGATTGGCTCGCGTAAGCAAGTTAAAAAACTTTTCAAAGCCCAGCAAATCAAGATTAATGGACAAGCAGCTCAAAGCCTAAGTCAGATCGTCGATCCTGAACTCCAAGAGATTCAGGTGGCAGGGCGAAAAATCGAGATAAAAGGCTCGGTCTACTATTTACTCAACAAACCAGCAGGAGTCGTTTCTGCTGTGACAGACCAAGAGCATCAGACAGTCATCGACTTGATTTCTTCGCAAGACAGTAGGGAAGGTCTCTACCCCGTCGGTCGCCTGGACAGGGATACCGAGGGCCTAGTCCTCATTACCAACAATGGTCCGCTCGGTTATCGTATGCTCCATCCCAGCCACCATGTGGACAAGGTCTACTATGTGGAGGTCAACGGCCCCTTAGGTCCAGATGCCCCGACATTTTTGGCTTCAGGTGTTACCTTTTTGGACGGCACTCGTTGCCAGCCTGCAGATTTGACAATTTTGGAGGCTTCTTTGGACCATAGCAGAGCGACCATCAAGCTAGCAGAAGGCAAGTTTCATCAGGTCAAAAAGATGTTTTTAGCCTATGGTGTCAAGGTCACTTATCTCAAGCGGATTTCCTTTGGAGGTTTTGAGCTGGGGGATTTGGAACGAGGTGCATACAGACAACTCACTCCAAATGAATTGGAACATTTATTCACTTATTTTGACTAGAGGAGGATATATAATGAGCATTTATAATTTTACAGTACAAAAACAAGATGGCACAGACCAGGCCATGGCTGATTATCAAGGACAGGTGCTTTTGATTGTCAATACGGCACCAGGTTGTGGGTTGGCACCTCAATACAAGGAACTACAGGATCTATATGGTTGCTATAAAGAAAAGGGTTTTGTCGTGCTCGATTTTCCTTGCAATCAATTTTTAAATCAGGCTCCCGGTTCTGCTGAAGAAATCAATCAGACCTGTAGTTTGACTTATGGAACAACCTTTCCTCGCTTTGCAAAAATTGAAGTGAACGGTGCAGGAGCTAGTCCGCTATATCGCTATCTTAAGAAAGAAAAATCGACCTTATTAGGAGGTCGAATCGAGTGGAATTTTACCAAGTTTTTGGTGGATAGACAAGGGCGTGTGGTTAAACGATATTTACCAACAACTAGTCCATTAAAACTTAAAGAGGATATTGAACTTTACCTAGAAAAATAATAAGAAGGCTGGAGTCATCTAGCCTTCTTGTTTTAGTAACCACAGAAAATAGGGGGCGCCGATAAGGGAGACGATGATGCCGGTTGGGATGCCTGTTCCGACAAGTAGTACTCGTCCTATGGTATCCGCTAGAAGTAGAATGAAGCTTCCTATTATCATAGTAGCTGGAATGATGACACGATGGTCATTTCCTAACCATTTGCGCACAATGTGACCAGCAATGAGACCGACGAAGGTGATATTACCAACTAAAATGACACTAAGAGAGGCTAGGGCGGTAGCCAATACCAAGGTAATCCGCCTTTCACGCTGTAAGTGGAGTCCCAAAGCCATGGCTGTCTGGTCGTTTAGATTCATAATATTGAGTGAGCGACTTCGACTAAACGTTGCCAGCCATATCAAGAGAAGAAGAGGAGTATAGATTGCGATAGTTTTCCAATCTCCACCATTTACTCGACCACTGAGCCACTGGACAATGTATTCCATCTTAAAGTCATCTAATTGGCTGATGATGCTAACCATAATACCAGATAACATGCTCGAAATTCCAACTCCCGTGATAATTAAGCGTGCAGGATGGATGCCGTACAGCTTCTTACGTGCAATCCAGTAAACTAGAAAAATGGTTAATCCACCGCCCATCATAGCAAATAGAGGCATGAGACTCAATAAGACAGGGCTGATTTTTGAAGAGAGACCGACAAATAGTGCCACAACAAGACCAGCTCCTGCGTTGATTCCTAATATTCCAGAATCTGCCAGAGGATTGCGGGTCAAAGTTTGTAGCAACAAACCCGCCAAAGCCAGAGAAGCCCCTCCGATAATGGAGGCGATTATTCTAGGTAAGCGAATTCGCCCAATGATAAGTAGAGTCGATGAACTGGCACGACCACTCATGATGTCAATGAGATCAGAAAAGGATGAATTGCTATAGCCGATAGATAAGGAAAGTAGGAAAATGACAAATAAAAGGATTAGTAGGAATGTGAATATTTTTAGAGAGTTGTGATGTCTTATCAAAAGTGTTTCTCCTTTCTAATCAACCATAGGAAGCAAGGGAGACCAATGATACTGATGACTGCGCTAATGGGAGTTTCAACAGGTGGATTGATAGAACGGCAAACCAAATCTACCCAGATGAGGAAACTAGCCCCTGCAAAGGCAGTTAATGGCAAGAGTAGCTTGTAATTTTTCCCTGTAAACATGCGGATAAAGTGAGGAATAATGAGCCCGACAAAAGAAAGTGAGCCCACAAGAGCTACCGCAGAAGCTGAGAGTAGAAGGACAATTCCCAACAAAATCAAGGTCATCAGTAAGGTTCGTTGCCCTAGATTTTTAGCAACGGTTTCGTTGAGACTCAGGATGGTCAGCTGATGTGAAAAGAGTTGAGCAAGGATGAGGCCAATGATGATAAGAGGAGCGATGATGGCCAGCATCTTCCAGTTTACCTGTACCAATCCCCCTGCTTGCCAGCCAATCACTGCAGTTGATAAATCAAAGTAGATAGTAATAGCTTGACCAATAGCAGAAAATAGACTTGCTACCATGGCACCAGATAAAATTAACCGTAGTTGATTGTAGCCTTTTTGTACCTGATAAGCTAGACCAAAGACTAGACCGGCTGCCAGACAGGAGCCCAGTAAACATATTAATAAAATTTGACTGTAGTGCAAACCACCGAATAGAGCATAGGCAACAATGAGAGCCAGTCCTGCGCCAGCATTGATTCCTAATAAGCCAGGATCAGCAATCGGATTACGTGTAATTCCTTGCATCATTGCCCCAGCTTGAGCCATGGCAGCTCCTACCAAGATGGCGGCTACCATTCTAGGTAAACGCAAATCGATGATAACATCCTGAGCGGAAGAATCTGTCAGTGGATGCTTTAGGGTTTCTATCAGTTGTTGGTGGCTATAAGAAATAGCTCCAAAGCGTAAACTAAGATAGACTCCAGCTATGAAAGAAAGACAGATGATGAAAAAAACAAGCCAAATATTCTTTGGCTTTGTTTTGGGATAATGAGAACTCGCTAGTTTGTTCATATATCCAGTCCTTTTACTGAAGTTTTTGAATTTCTGAGACAAAGGCGTCAATTTGTAAATCTAAAGACATCGGATCGGAGAAGTAGAAAAGGTTATAGTCTATCTCGATGACGTGACCATTCTTTACAGCAGGTAGATTTTTCCAAATATCACTTTCTTTGAGAGAGGCAGCTGCTTCTTTTGTTTTATCATTGACGTTAACAAGGACATAGTCGCCAACATATTCTGGAAGAGCTTCTTGAGATACCCCAAACCAGCCTTCTTTATTGATGATGTCTTCTTGAACCTTTGCAGGAGCGGCAAAACCGAGAGCGCGATAGATTAATTCTCCCCCACGACCAAAGTTATTACCATAAAGGAAGATGTTCTTATCGAAGAAGTCCATGACGGTAAATGTTGAACTTGTATCAATCAATCCTTTCAATTCCTCTTTCGCAGTAGCAACTTTCTTATCCCATTGATCTAACCAGGCTTGTGCTTCCTTTTCTTTTCCAAAAATCTGACCAATATCTGTCAGCATTTTTAAGTAGTCACTCTTTCCATAAGTGATTTCAATAACTGGAGCAATTTCTTTCAGTGTTTCTAAGTTATCATCACCAGCAAATACTAGAATGACATCTGGCTTTTGTGCGGCAATCGCTTCTGTATCTGCCGTTGTCAATTGTGGAACATCCTTTAGTTTGTCTCCAAAGACGGGACTATTTTTCTCTAAATCTAGACTATAGCTAGATACATCAATTCCTAATTGTAAGAGATAGCCTGTGTAAGAGTAAGCAAAGTTGACAACTTTTTTAGGATTTTTTGGAATGTCACCGTGGTAAGTAATGCCTTCAATCTTTGGCATGCTAGACAATTCTACGTCTGTTGAAGAGGAAGAGTTAGAACAAGCTGTTAAGAAAACCAGCCCAACAAATAAACTAAAAATAGCTAAAAACTTTTTCATTTTTTCTCCTTATTATTTTTTTAAATCGTAAGTTAGCAAAATAGGGTAATCTTGACCAGCAACCTGCATCAATTGAGGTTCAATGCTAAAAATGTCCCTCAGTATCTCAGTTGTCATCATATTGGACACAGAACCATGGTAGCGAATATCTCCCTCTTTCATGGCAATCATATAATCTGAAAATCGAGCTGATAAATTGACATCGTGAAGGACCATCACAATGGTTTTCTGTCGGCTTTGATTCAGTTCTTTTAAAAGTTCTAAGACTTCCAATTGATGATTGAGATCAAGATAGGTTGTTGGTTCATCTAAGAAAATGGTATCCGTATCTTGGGCAAGTGCCATCGCAATCCAAACACGTTGCCTCTGACCACCTGATAAATCATCAACTGGTAACCTAGCGTAGGGAGCGGTCTGGGTGACTTCCAAGGCCCAGTTGATTTTCTCTCTATCCTGATCAGTGAGATGTCCCAGCCCATTTTGATGCGGAAAGCGACCATAGGAGACCAGTTCATAAACGGAAATCCCTTCTGTCGCTTCTAAGACCTGAGGGAGCAGGGCCAATTTTTTTGCAACTTCTTTGGTTGGCAGTTGTGAAATGGCTTGTCCATCTAAATAGATAGCCCCTTCTTGAACAGGAATAATCCTTGTCAACGCCTTAAGCAAGGTCGATTTTCCACAGCCATTGGCACCAATGATTGTAGTTATACTTCCTTTTGGAATACTTGTTGATAATTCATCAATGATAATCCGATTGTCGTAAGAGACTTGGATATTTTCCGCTTGAATCGAAGACACAAACTCCTCCTTTCCAGAATATGATTCATTAATAATTTGTTCCGACCAGTATTATATCAAAAAAATTTACCAAAACAAAGAGTTTTCTGAAAATTTTAATTTAATGAGAATCATTATAAAAAAAGAGGCTGGGCAAAAACTAGCCAGTAAATAAAAAACACAGACAGATTGAGCTGCTTCTGATGAAATCCAGCTGAACTGCCTGTGTTTTTCTTTCTGTTTCTACTCTTTTGGGCTAATTTCTTAGCCAATTTCGTTAGATTCATGCTCATTAGGAGGAATCCTATCTCTGTTTCAACCACCTTTTGACCTCTGACATGAACTCTGCGTACGCCAAAAATACCCTTCATCCTACCAAATACAGGTTCGACATCTACCTTGCGTTTGGCATAAATGCGGGCTCCCTCTTTACTTGTCAATTTCTCTTTGACTAAGTTCTTGAAATAGTTCCACGTAGGATTATACTGAATTTGTTTGAGGTTTCCTTTCTCTGTCCGTGCTAACTGGTCCAATTCCTCGCTAGCTTGTACTGGATCAGCTTCGTAAATCTTAATATCTTTCTCAAATCCATTCTGCTCCGT
>NZ_JAIJZQ010000029.1:0-26802 GCF_019754195.1 Streptococcus sp. 2018037 | reverse complement strand
TTTTATTGCGACGTCTAGCGTCAAAAGCACCCTCGACTTAACAAGACACCTCTACTTTAACATAAAGAAAAAGTAGTGAGTACTTTCTCCCGTCGGAGATTTCCTCACTACTAATCTTAGTATGTTTATAATGCTTTGAGAAAGTGAGTCAGATCCAGTTGCACTTGTGCAAGTGAAATTTGGTCCCAGAAGCCGTCTGATTGAAAGCGTGGAATCAGGTGGACATGGAAATGGGTGCCAGCATCAAACAAGTGGTCGTTGCAGGCTATGGTCACGCCGTCAATTGCCAATATTTGACAGAGTTTTTCAGTCAACAAGACTTCCAAGTCTGATAATTCATAGCGAACAGCAGGAGGGACTTGGTGGAGCGTGTCATAATGTTCCTTGCTGATAATCAGTAGATGCCCTGTTTGGACAGGGTCAATATCCCAGACGACCTTGAAATGTTCTGTCTGGTAGAGAGTATCGTCTTCTTTGAGTTGGTGGCAAAAAATGCAGGTCATGTCATTTCTCCTAGGTTAGCAGAAAAGGAAATCACATAGGATTTCCTTGAAAAATATTAATAAGTCAAAACAGAATATTTCTTCTTACCACGACGGATAACGGTCAACTCGCCGTCGATTTTGTCGCTGTCAGATAGAGTGTAGTCCAAGTCCTGCACACGCTCACCGTTGACATAGATGGCACCATTTTGGACATCTTCACGAGCTTGGCGTTTTGAAGTGACAATACCAGAGGTAACTAGGAGTTCAACGATGTTAAGGTTGTCTTCAGCCTGGACAGCGTAGTTTGGAACGTTGCTGAGGCCCTGCTTGAGTTCTTTTGCGGATAGGTTTTTGATGTTGCCAGCGAACAATTGCTCGGTGATGTTAAGGGCTTGGTTATAGGCTTCTTCACCGTGGACCAATGTCACGACTTCCTTAGCCAAAATCTTCTGAGCTAGGCGTTCATGACGGGCAGCGTCAAATTGTTTCTCGATTTCAGCAATCTCATCCAGTGACAAGAAGGTAAAGATTTTCAAGAAACGAACGGCATCGTCGTCCATGACATTGAGCCAGAATTGGTACATTTCATACGGTGAAGTCTTGTCGGCATCGAGCCAAACAGCGTTACCTTCCGACTTACCGAACTTCTTACCAGTAGAGTCAGTGATGAGAGGAACAGTCATGACGTGGCCAGACTTGTCGGCCTTACGGCGAAGCAATTCAGTACCTGCTGTCATGTTGCCCCACTGGTCAGAACCACCGATTTGCAGGGTTACATTATGCTTGTCATTGAGCTCGTAGAAGTCATACCCCTGCATGATTTGGTAAGCAAACTCGGTGTAGGAAATCCCTGTTTCAATCCGTTTTTTCACAGAGTCCTTGCTCATCATGTAGTTGACTGTGTAGTATTTACCAACATCACGGAGGAAGTCGATAAAGCTGATGTCTGAGAACCAGTCGTAGTTGTTGACCATTTCAGCCTTGTTGTCACCATTTTCAAAATCCAAGAAGCGAGAAAGCTGTCCTTGGATTTTATCAACCCAACCGTCCACGGTGTCTTTGGTCTGCAAACTCCGCTCCGCATCCTTGAAGGAAGGGTCGCCAATCAGACCAGTTGCACCGCCAACTAGGGCGTAAGGCTTGTGGCCAGCTAACTGCAAGCGACGGCTAGTTAAGATAGCAACCAAGTGGCCCAAGTGCAAGCTGTCAGCTGTTGGATCGTATCCTGTGTAATAAGAAACCTGTCCTTCTGTCAATGCTTTTACCAAGGCTTCTTCGTCTGTCGTTTGAAAGACCAAGCCACGAGCTTTTAGTTCTTCAAAAATGTTCATGTGGGCTGTCTCCTTTAGGTTTAATATACAGGACCATAAACCATTTTATATGATTTTTGGACCGAACTTCATTTTAAAAAATTCCTCCCTATTATACCACGAAATTGCGGAAAATAAACAAAATTTGGTATAATGGAACGATAAGGAGTTAATATGGCGACTAAATCAGATAAGCAAGATTTTAAAAAGAAAATCAGTGCCCTAGGCTTAGGGGATGTAGTGGGAGTTTTCCTTCGGACGCTGAAATTATTATTCAATTCAGTAGCAGTCTTGGTCTTCCTATTCGGTCTTTTTGGTGCGGGTATAGGAATTGGTTTCGTAGTTAGTCTTTTCGATGACATTAAGATTCCCAAAACAGAGGAACTGGTAGCGAAGGTTTCAGAAGTTAGTCGGATTTCCACCGTTACCTATTCGGATGGTAGCTTGGTGTCGGAAGTTAATTCAGATTTGCTTCGTGTACCCATTACTTCGGAAGAGGTCTCTAATTATCTAAAACAGGCTGTAATTGCGACAGAGGATGAAACATTTGAAACCCACAATGGGGTTGTGCCTAAGGCTGTTTTGCGTGCGGCACTGGGATCAGTTGGTCTAGGCTCATCTAGTGGTGGTTCAACCTTGACGCAGCAATTGATAAAACAGCAACTTGTCGGAGATGCTCCAACCTTTACGCGTAAGGCTAATGAGATTGTTTCGGCTTTGGCATTAGAGCGGAATATGACCAAGGAAGAGATTTTAACCATTTACCTAAATGTTTCTCCATTTGGTCGAAATAATCAGGGACGAAATATTGCAGGGGTAGAAGCTGCGGCTCAGGGAATTTTTGGTAAACCAGCGAAAGACTTGACTGTTCCGCAGGCTGCTTTTATTGCAGGCTTACCGCAAAGTCCGATTGTTTATTCTCCCTATGCATCAGATGGAACACGTAAATCAGATGAAGATATGGTTTACGGTATTGAACGCTATCAAGATGTTCTCTTTAATATGTATCGGGCGTCATTCTTGACCAAGGAAGAATACGAAACCTACAAAGCTTACGATATTAAACAAGATTTTATTGCTCCTGCTCCTGTAATGGCGGATACGAAAGATTATCTCTATTACAAGGTCATGGAAGAAGCGCAGGAGGTTATGTTTGATTACCTGGTGAAACGTGACAAGGTTTCTAAAAATGACTTGAAAAATGATGAAACAAAGGCATCCTATGAGGAGTTGGCCAAGCAAGAATTGAGCCAAGGTGGCTACACGATTAAGAGTACCGTTGATCAAAAAATCTATGCGGCGATGCAGTCTGTTGTGGCAAACTATGGATCTGTTTTGGATGATGGAAACGAATATGTTGAGACAGGTAGTGTGTTAATTGATAATGCCACAGGAGCCATTTTAGGATTTGTGGGAGGTCGCGATTATGCAACCAACCAGAATAACCATGCCTTTGATACTCTTCGTTCGCCAGCTTCAACCATCAAGCCTCTGTTAGCTTACGGTATTGCGATTGATCAAGGTTTGATAGGTTCTGCCAGCATCCTTTCAGATTATCCAACGAACTTTTCAAGTGGACAACCGATTATGTATGGTTCAGGACGTGGTACTGGCATGATGAACTTACAGACGGCTATTGACCGTTCTGTTAACATTCCTGCTTTTTGGACCTATAAGATGATGAGAAATGCAGGTGTAGATGCCAAAGCGTACATGGATAAAATGAATTATCATATTCCTATGTACGATATTGAAAGTGTACCGTTGGGCGGTGGTGTTGAAATTTCAGTATTGACAAATACAAATGCCTATCAAACTTTGGCAAATGGTGGTGTTTATAACAAACATTACATTGTTGAAAGCATTACTGCCTCTGATGGAACAGTAGTGTATCAGCATGAAGCTGCTCCAGTTCAGGTCTATTCTAAAGCAACTGCAAGTATCATGAACCAGCTTTTGAGACAGGTTATCAACTCTGGGTATACTACGACGTTCAAGAGTCGATTGAGTGGTTTAAACCCACAGGCAGCATCGTCTGATTTCGTCGGTAAGACGGGAACAAGTAATGAAGTCAATGACGTGTGGCTCATGCTATCAACCCCTAGAGTAACTTTAGGTACTTGGGCTGGGAATGATGATAACTCAGAAATGTATGTCTGGACTGGCTACCACAATAATTCACAATATGTGGCCCATATGGTTGATGCTCTTTACAATGTTAATGCGGATATGTTCGCAGGAAAATTTGAATTAGACAGTAGTGTTATTGCTTCTAGCGTCGTTGCTTCTACAGGTCAACGTGCAGGGACGACACAGGTAAATGGGCGCCAAGTAACAGTTGGCGGTGCGATGACAACAAGTTATTGGGCTAAAAATGGTGCACCAGTAACGAGCTATAACTTCATGGTTGGAGGGACAGATAGTGACCGAGCACAGGCTTGGAATACAATTATCGGCTCCCAAACACTAACATCAAGTAGCTCAACCCAACGAAGCAGTTCAACTCGGACTAGCACGAGTTCTTCAGCTAATAACACGAACCAGTCATCAGAAACGCAAACAGCAACTAGTGAGCAAGCGAATAATGATTCACCTTGATTTTTCCTAGTACTTGTGCTATAATAGTATAAATTATTTGTCGTGTGTCTTGTTTGAAATATTGTCCAGACAAGGCTTGCAGCAGTTAAATCAAACTTTTTCAAAGGAAGATTTAGCTGCTCTTTTTGTGTCTATGAGGAATTTTTTTGAGAATTGTTATCTATTCTTAAAGATTCTAAAAATTCTAACAAAAGGCAAATGTGTTTGATTTTGCAGAAAAATCAATAGAAAAATAGAGGAGAATTAACTTGGCAGGACATGAAGTTCAGTACGGTAAGCACCGTACCCGTCGTAGTTTTTCAAGAATCAAGGAAGTTCTTGATTTACCAAATTTGATTGAAATCCAAACGGACTCTTTCCAAGACTTTTTAGATTATGGTTTGAAAGAAGTCTTTGAAGATGTACTTCCAGTTTCAAACTTTACGGATACCATGGAATTGGAATTCGTTGGTTATGAATTGAAAGAACCTAAATACACATTGGAAGAGGCGCGTGCGCATGATGCGAACTACTCAGCTCCAATTTATGTAACTTTCCGTCTGGTGAATAAAGAAACTGGCGAGATCAAGACGCAAGAAGTCTTCTTCGGTGAGTTTCCAATCATGACTGAAATGGGTACCTTCATCATCAACGGTGCAGAGCGTATCATCGTTTCTCAGTTGGTTCGTTCACCAGGTGTCTACTTCAATGATAAAGTAGATAAGAACGGTAAAGTAGGTTATGGTTCAACGGTTATCCCTAACCGTGGAGCTTGGTTGGAATTGGAAACAGACTCAAAAGACATTGCCTACACTCGTATTGACCGTACGCGTAAGATTCCGTTCACAACGCTTGTTCGTGCGCTTGGTTTCTCAGGCGATGATGAAATCTTTGACATCTTCGGTGATAGCGAATTGGTTCGCAATACCATCGAAAAAGATATTCATAAAAACCCAGCAGATTCTCGTACGGATGAAGCGCTTAAGGAAATCTATGAGCGCCTTCGTCCAGGTGAACCAAAGACAGCTGAAAGCTCTCGTAGCCTTTTAACAGCTCGTTTCTTTGACCCACGTCGTTACGACTTGGCACCTGTTGGTCGTTATAAAATTAATAAAAAACTCAACCTCCGTACTCGTTTGCTCAACCAAACACTTGCTGAGCATGTGATTAACGGTGAGACAGGCGAAATCGTCTTGGAAGCTGGTACTGTATTGAGTCGCGATGTGCTTGAAAAAGTAGAAGCACAATTCGATGAGCTCAACTTGGTAGAATATATTCCAAATGACAACGCTGTTCTTCTTGAGCCAGTTCTTTTGCAGAAATTCAAAATTGTAGCTCCTAAGGATCCAGAACGTGTTGTGACGGTGATTGGTAATGCGAATCCAGCTGAAAATGTGCGTATTGTCACTCCAGCGGATATCTTGGCAGAGATGAGCTATTTCCTTAACCTTGCAGAAGGTCTTGGTCGCGTTGACGATATTGACCACTTGGGTAACCGTCGTATCCGTGCCGTTGGTGAATTGCTTGCCAACCAAGTACGTATCGGTTTGACGCGTATGGAACGTAACTTGCGTGAGCGTATGTCTGTTCAAGACAATGAAGTATTGACGCCACAACAAATCATCAATATCCGTCCTGTTACAGCCGCAATCAAAGAATTCTTTGGTTCCTCTCAGTTGTCACAGTTCATGGACCAACACAACCCACTTTCTGAGTTGTCTCACAAACGCCGTTTGTCAGCCTTGGGACCTGGTGGTTTGACACGTGACCGTGCAGGCTATGAAGTTCGAGACGTTCACTATACCCACTATGGCCGTATGTGTCCGATTGAAACGCCTGAGGGACCTAACATCGGTTTGATCAATAACTTGTCTTCTTATGGTCACCTCAACAAGTATGGTTTCATTCAAACACCATACCGCAAGATTGACCGTGCAACTGGTACAGTAACGAACGAAATCGTTTGGTTGACAGCGGATGAAGAAGATGCCTACATCGTAGCACAATCAACTTCACCACTTGATGAAAACAACCGTTTCGTTGATAAGATTGTAATGGGACGTCACCAAGGTAACAACCAAGAGTTCCCAGCAGATTCAGCAGATTTCATGGACGTTTCTCCTAAGCAGGTAGTTGCCGTTGCGACAGCATGTATTCCTTTCTTGGAAAACGATGACTCCAACCGCGCCCTCATGGGTGCCAACATGCAACGCCAGGCTGTTCCATTGATTGATCCAAAAGCACCTTACGTTGGTACTGGTATGGAATACCAGGCTGCCCATGACTCAGGTGCGGCAATTATCGCTCAACACGATGGTAAGGTTGTTTACGCAGACGCGGACAAGGTAGAAGTGCGTCGTGAAGATGGTTCGCTTGATGTCTACCACATTTCTAAATTCCGTCGTTCAAACTCTGGTACTGCCTACAACCAACGTACCCTTGTAAAATTGGGCGACGTCGTAGAAAAAGGCGACTTCATTGCAGATGGACCTTCTATGGAAAATGGGGAAATGGCTCTTGGTCAAAACCCTATCGTTGCCTACATGACTTGGGAAGGTTACAACTTCGAGGATGCGGTTATCATGTCTGAGCGCCTTGTGAAAGACGATGTCTATACATCTGTTCACTTGGAAGAATACGAATCAGAAACACGCGATACCAAGTTAGGCCCTGAAGAAATCACTCGCGAAATTCCAAACGTTGGTGAAGATGCTCTTCGCAACTTGGATGAAATGGGTATTATCCGTATTGGTGCCGAAGTTAAAGAGGGTGACATTCTTGTTGGTAAAGTCACACCAAAAGGTGAAAAAGATCTTTCTGCTGAAGAGCGCCTCTTGCACGCTATCTTCGGTGACAAGTCACGTGAAGTACGTGATACTTCTCTTCGTGTACCTCACGGTGCCGATGGTGTCGTTCGTGATGTGAAAATCTTTACTCGTGCCAACGGTGATGAATTGCAATCAGGTGTTAACATGTTGGTTCGTGTTTACATCGCTCAAAAACGTAAGATCAAGGTCGGAGATAAGATGGCCGGTCGTCACGGTAACAAGGGTGTCGTTTCACGTATTGTACCTGTTGAGGATATGCCATATCTTCCAGACGGAACACCAGTTGACATCATGTTGAACCCACTCGGGGTGCCATCACGTATGAACATCGGTCAGGTTATGGAACTTCACTTGGGTATGGCGGCTCGCAACTTGGGTATTCATATCGCAACACCAGTTTTCGATGGTGCAAGTTCAGAAGACCTCTGGTCAACTGTTAAAGAAGCAGGTATGGATTCAGATGCCAAAACCATTCTTTACGATGGACGTACAGGTGAGCCATTTGACAACCGTGTATCTGTCGGTGTCATGTACATGATCAAGCTTCACCACATGGTTGATGATAAACTTCACGCCCGTTCAGTCGGACCATACTCACTCGTTACCCAACAGCCACTCGGAGGTAAGGCTCAGTTTGGTGGTCAGCGTTTCGGTGAGATGGAGGTTTGGGCCCTTGAAGCCTACGGTGCTTCTAACGTCCTTCAAGAAATCTTGACTTACAAGTCAGATGATGTGACAGGCCGTCTTAAAGCCTATGAAGCCATCACCAAAGGTAAACCAATTCCAAAACCAGGTGTTCCAGAATCATTCCGCGTTCTTGTCAAAGAATTGCAATCACTTGGTTTGGATATGCGTGTCCTTGATGAAGACAACAATGAAGTAGAATTGCGTGACCTTGATGAAGGTGAAGATGATGACATCATCCACGTAGATGATCTTGAAAAAGCACGTGCAAAAGCCGCAGCTGACGCAGCCGCAGCCTTTGCAGCAGAAGAAGCAGAAGGCAAAGAATAATTAGAATGGATGGGACAAGTTGGTCCAAATCTCAGAACTGAAAGAGATAAGGACCAACGGTCTTCCTCCGTCTGATTTATAGAAAAATAGCTTACCAGCTATCCATTCTGCTGATTATTGTTCAAGAATTTGAGGTCTGGGAATCCAGCCTCTCACAAGAAAAGAAAGGGATTATTAGTGGTTGACGTAAATCGTTTTAAAAGTATGCAAATCACGTTAGCTTCACCAAGTAAGGTTCGTTCATGGTCTTACGGTGAGGTTAAAAAACCTGAAACAATCAACTATCGGACACTTAAACCAGAACGTGATGGACTCTTTGACGAAGTCATCTTTGGTCCAACAAAAGACTGGGAGTGTTCATGTGGTAAATACAAGCGTATCCGTTATAAAGGGATTACTTGTGACCGCTGTGGTGTTGAAGTGACTCGTGCAAAAGTACGTCGTGAACGTATGGGACACATTGAGTTGAAAGCACCAATTTCACACATTTGGTATTTCAAAGGGATTCCAAGTCGTATGGGCTTGACCTTGGATATGAGCCCACGTGCGCTTGAGGAAGTTATCTACTTCGCAGCTTACGTGGTGATCGATCCGAAAGATACACCGCTTGAGCACAAGTCAATCATGACTGAGCGCGAATACCGTGAGCGTTTGCGTGAATATGGTTATGGTTCATTCGTTGCCAAAATGGGTGCAGAAGCGATTCAAGACCTCTTGAAACAAGTCGATCTTCCAAAAGAAATCGCAGCCTTGAAAGAAGAATTGAAAACAGCTTCTGGTCAGAAACGCATTAAAGCAGTTCGTCGTTTGGATGTATTGGATGCCTTCTACAAATCTGGTAACAAGCCTGAGTGGATGATTCTCAATATCCTTCCAGTTATTCCACCAGATTTGCGTCCGATGGTTCAGTTGGATGGTGGCCGTTTTGCCGCATCTGACTTGAACGAACTCTACCGCCGTGTTATCAACCGTAACAACCGTTTGGCTCGTCTCTTGGAACTTAACGCTCCAGGTATCATCGTACAAAACGAAAAACGTATGCTCCAAGAAGCTGTGGATGCTTTGATTGACAACGGTCGCCGTGGTCGTCCAATCACAGGACCAGGTAGCCGTCCGCTTAAATCACTCAGCCACATGCTTAAAGGTAAGCAAGGACGTTTCCGTCAAAACTTGCTTGGTAAGCGTGTTGACTTCTCAGGACGTTCCGTTATCGCCGTTGGTCCAACTCTTAAAATGTACCAATGTGGTGTACCACGTGAAATGGCGATTGAGCTCTTCAAACCGTTTGTCATGCGCGAAATCGTTGCCCGTGATATTGCTGGTAACGTAAAAGCTGCAAAACGTTTGATTGAACGTGGGGATGATCGTATCTGGGATATTTTGGAAGAAGTGATCAAAGAACACCCAGTTCTTTTGAACCGCGCACCTACCCTTCACCGTTTGGGTATCCAGGCTTTTGAGCCAGTTCTGATCGACGGTAAAGCCCTTCGTTTGCATCCGCTTGTCTGTGAAGCCTACAACGCCGACTTTGACGGTGACCAGATGGCGATTCACGTTCCATTGTCAGAAGAAGCACAAGCAGAAGCGCGTATCCTTATGCTTGCGGCAGAACACATCCTTAACCCTAAAGATGGTAAACCAGTCGTAACACCATCTCAGGATATGGTTTTGGGTAACTACTACTTGACCATGGAAGATGCTGGTCGTGAAGGTGAAGGTATGGTCTTCAAGGATGCAGATGAGGCTGTTATGGCTTACCGCAATGGCTATGTTCACTTGCATACCCGTGTTGGTATTGCAACAGATAGCCTTGATAAACCTTGGAAAGACAACCAAAAACACAAGATTATGATGACAACTGTCGGAAAAATCTTGTTCAACGCGATTATGCCAGAAGGTCTTCCATACTTGCAAGAGCCAAACAATGCTAACTTGACAGAAGGAACCCCTGATAAATACTTCTTGGAACCAGGATCAGATATCAAGGCTGCTATTGCAGAATTGCCAATCAACCCACCATTCAAGAAGAAAAATCTTGGTAATATCATCGCTGAAATCTTCAAGCGTTTCCGTACAACTGAAACATCAGCCCTGCTTGACCGTTTGAAAGACTTGGGTTATTATCACTCAACACTCGCTGGTTTGACAGTGGGTATTGCCGATATTCCGGTCATCGACAACAAGGCTGAAATCATTGAAGAATCTCACGAACGTGTAGAACAAATCAAGAAACAATTCCGTCGTGGTATGATTACTGACGATGAGCGTTATGCGGCTGTTACAGATGAATGGCGTTCAGCTAAGGAAAAATTGGAAAAACGTCTGGTTGAAAAACAAGATCCGAAGAACCCAATCGTTATGATGATGGACTCCGGTGCCCGTGGTAACATTTCCAACTTCTCCCAGTTGGCCGGTATGCGTGGTCTGATGTCAGCTCCGAACGGACGTATCATGGAATTGCCTATCTTGTCTAACTTCCGAGAAGGTCTTTCTGTATTGGAAATGTTCTTCTCAACTCACGGTGCCCGTAAGGGTATGACGGATACGGCCTTGAAGACAGCCGACTCAGGTTACTTGACTCGTCGTTTGGTTGACGTTGCCCAAGACGTTATTATCCGTGAAGACGATTGTGGAACAGACCGTGGTCTTGACATCCGTTCAATCACAGATGGCAAGGAAATGATTGAGCCACTTGAAGAGCGTTTGCAAGGTCGTTACACTAAGAAAACTGTTAAACATCCTGAAACAGGTGCCGTTATCATTGGTCCAAACCAATTGATTACTGAAGATATTGCCCGTGAAATTGTCAATGCAGGTGTTGAACAAGTAACCATCCGTAGCGTATTTACATGTAACACTCGTCACGGTGTCTGCCGTCATTGTTACGGTATCAACTTGGCAACAGGTGATGCGGTTGAAGTGGGTGAAGCAGTCGGTACGATTGCAGCTCAATCTATCGGTGAACCTGGTACACAGCTTACGATGCGTACCTTCCACACGGGTGGTGTAGCCTCAAACAGCGATATCACGCAGGGTCTTCCTCGTGTCCAAGAGATCTTTGAAGCCCGTAATCCGAAAGGGGAAGCGGTTATCACTGAGGTTAAAGGTGAAGTTATCGCTATTGAAGAAGATGCTTCTACTCGTACCAAGAAAGTCTTTGTTAAAGGTAAAACTGGTGAAGGCGAATATGTGGTTCCATTTACAGCCCGTATGAAGGTTGAAGTTGGTGACCAAGTTGCGCGTGGAGCAGCCCTTACCGAAGGTTCTATCCAACCAAAACGCTTGCTTGAAGTCCGTGATGTCTTGGCGGTTGAAACCTACCTTCTTTCTGAAGTTCAAAAAGTTTACCGTAGCCAGGGTGTAGAAATCGGCGACAAGCACATCGAGGTAATGGTTCGCCAAATGCTTCGTAAAGTCCGTGTCATGGATCCAGGAGATACAGATCTTCTCATGGGTACCCTCATGGATATTACCGACTTTACAGATGCCAATGCTGAAGTAGTTATTGCTGGTGGTATCCCAGCAACAGCTCGTCCAGTTCTTATGGGTATCACAAAAGCGTCCCTTGAAACCAACTCATTCTTGTCTGCCGCATCCTTCCAAGAAACAACTCGCGTTCTTACAGATGCAGCCATTCGTGGTAAACGTGATAACCTTCTCGGTCTTAAAGAGAACGTTATTATCGGTAAGATTATCCCAGCAGGTACAGGTATGGCCCGCTACCGTAATCTTGAACCACAAGCCATCAATGAAGTTGAAATCATTGAAGACACAGTAGCTGAAGAACTTGCAGCAGAAGCAGAACTTGCTGCTGTAACTGAATAAATTAAGATGGCACATCTCTCTTTGGGGGATGTGCTTTTTGATATTCGGAAAGAAACATATATATGACTTGATAAGGAATTAACAAGCAGAATGTTTTCTTAAATCATACAATTTCGATATAATGTGTACGAAAAAGGAAGTAATATTATGTATCAAGTTATTAAAATGTATGGAGATTTTGAACCCTGGTGGTTCTTAGATGGTTGGGAAGAGGATGTTACCAGTAGGGCTGCTTTTGATCGCTATGAGGATGCACTGAATGCCTTTCAAAAAGAGTGGGTACGGCTATCAGAGGATTTTCCAATGAAGAAAAGTAAGAATGGAACGATGGTGGCTTTTTGGGATGAATCAGACCAGCATTGGTGTGAGGAATGCGATGAATATTTGCAGCGGTATCATTCGCTGATGTTGGTAGAAGCGAGAGAAAATTTACCTGCGGGGTTTGCTACTAAACCGGTGCAACAACCGCGAGTTCGCCCTTGCAAGCTAAGACAAGGAAAATGTGTCAACTATGATTCATAAAAGGATTGCCCTAGTGAGCAATCCTTTTTAGCTGAATCTGATAGAAAAGGCTTCGGTGTCGAGCTCCACTTGACCACCGATGGTAATGGTAAACAGAGGCTGAGTATGGGCAAAGTCCAAATCGTAGAGAACAGGAACTTTTTTGAGAATAGGGTGCTTGTCCAAAATCGCCAACAAAATCTCCTCGGTCATCTTGGTTTCTTTAGGAAAACGACCGAAGACAAGAGCCTGGGGATTTGGATAGGCTTGTAGAAGAGCTGTCAAATGACGAGCGATAATGAGATAATCGTCGTCTTCCGCCTCTTCTAAAAATAGAATATATTTGTCTGGTCTGGGTGCGAACTCTGTCCCAGTCAGTAGGTTGAGGGTTGAGATGTTTCCGCCGATGGCAATACCAGAAGCCTGGCCTGGATTGTAGACTTTCCACTCTGTTGGGTAAAAGGTGCGAGGGGCGTCTGGTAGGTACCAGGCGTCGCTAGACCATTCTGGACTCGGTGTCAGTTCATAGGAGTCTTGTGTCACGGCCTTGAGCCAGGCTTCTGTTTGATACTCTTGGGCTTGCACCATTTTAAAGCTTGAATAAGCTGGCCCCATGTAGGTTTGCATGCCTGTCTTAGCGTAAATGGCATTGAGCAGGGCGGTCGTATCCGAATAACCGCAGAAAATTTTCGGATGGCGGGCGATTAGGTCAAAATCCAGATAAGGTAGCAGTTCGTTGCAGTTGAAACCGCCAATGGTTGTCAGAATGGCATCGACCGACTCATCCGCAAAGGCTGCTTCCAAGTCCGCAACACGACTGGCAATCGGAGCCGAATCAAAAATATCGTTTTCAAAATAATGTTTTGAGAAAGTGAGTTTGAAGCCCAGGTCTTCTAATTTTTCCTTGGCGGTAAGATTGGCCTCAAAACCACCAATTCTTTCAATAGATGAAGAGGGACTGACTACGCGTATGTGGTCGCCTTTTTTTAATCTTTTCATAAGAACCTCCAAGCTTTTTTATTATTTTAACAAAAAAGTATGGAAAATCAAGTTTCCTTACGAATTGATAGGGTGAGGAGGTTGTATGATTCAAGAAAAAGCAAGAAAGATGATTGAAGAGGCGGTGGCAGATAGGGTCAGTGATATTTATCTGGTTCCTCGTGGTCAGGGCTATCAAGTCTATCATCGTATCATGGATGAACGGGAGTTTGTGCAAGACGTGGCTGAAGAGGAAGTGACAGCTATTATCAGCCATTTCAAGTTTTTAGCAGGATTAAATGTCGGTGAAAAACGCCGTAGCCAGCAGGGTTCCTGTGACTATGATTATGGTAGCGGAGAGATTTCACTTCGCTTATCAACTGTCGGTGATTATCGTGGTAAGGAAAGTCTGGTTATCCGCCTGCTCTATGACAATGACAAGGAACTCAAGTTCTGGTTTGAGGCAGCTGAGCGACTTGCAGAAGAAATTAAGGGACGAGGGCTCTACCTTTTTTCGGGTCCAGTCGGCTCTGGTAAGACCACACTTATGTACCATCTTGCCAGGCTGAAATTCCCAGACAAGCAGATTTTGACCATCGAGGATCCTGTCGAAATCAAACAGGAGGACATGCTGCAACTCCAGCTCAATGAAGCCATCGGAGCCACCTACGACAATCTGATCAAACTGTCCCTCCGCCATCGACCAGACTTGCTCATCATTGGTGAGATTCGGGATGCGGAAACCGCTCGAGCAGTCATTCGAGCCAGCCTGACGGGAGCTACCGTTTTCTCAACAGTTCATGCAAGGTCTATTTCAGGAGTCTATGCTCGTATGTTAGAACTAGGTGTCAGCCCTGAGGAGTTAAATAACGCCCTTCAAGGGATTGCCTATCAACGCTTGATTGGGGGAGGAGGTGTAGTAGATTTTGCAAAGGGAAATTACCAAAACCATTCCTCAGACCAGTGGAATGCACAAATTGATTGCCTTTTTGCAGCAGGACATATCAGTCTTCGGCAGGCAGAAACAGAAAAAATTGCCCTTGGCTCGCCAGCGTAAGGTCATTGAGCTTTTCAATAATCTTTTTGCCAGCGGTTTTCATCTGGGGGAGATTGTTGATTTTCTCAAACGTAGTCAGCTTCTGGCAGATCCCTACATCCAGGTCTTGTCAGATGGGCTGTTAGCAGGCAAACCCTTTTCAAGTTTGCTGGCGGATTTGCGGTTTTCAGATGCGGTGGTCACACAGGTGGCTCTAGCAGAAGTTCATGGCAATACCAGCCTCAGTTTGAGCCATATCCAGTCCTATTTGGAAAATGTCAGCAAGGTTCGTAAAAAACTGATTGAGGTGGCGACCTATCCGATTATCTTACTAGGTTTTCTGCTCTTGATTATGCTGGGTTTGAAAAATTACCTTCTGCCCCAGTTGGAGGAAGGCAATGCAGCGACTATGCTAATTAACCATTTGCCGACCATCTTTTTATCCCTCTGTGGACTTAGTTTGGTGGCGGTCTTGGCTGGTCTTGTTTGGTTTCGCAAAACCAACAAAATCAGGGTCTTTTCCTGCTTAGCAGCTCTGCCATTTTTCGGAAAACTCATCCAAACCTATCTGACGGCCTATTACGCCAGGGAGTGGGGGAGTTTGATTGGGCAAGGCTTGGACCTGCCGCAGATTGTGGGTTTGATGCAGGAGCAGCAATCGCAGCTCTTTCGAGAGATTGGACAGGACCTGGAGCAGTCGCTTTCCAATGGTCAGAGTTTTCACGAACACATCAAGACCTATGCCTTTTTTAAGCGGGAGCTGAGTTTGATTGTCGAGTATGGTCAGGTCAAGTCCAAGTTGGGGAGCGAGTTGACAGTTTATGCAGCAGAGTGCTGGGAGGATTTTTTCTCTCGGGTTAATAGAGCCATGCAGCTGATTCAACCGCTGGTCTTTCTCTTTGTGGCCTTAATGGTCGTGCTTATCTACGCAGCCATGTTGCTGCCGATTTATCAAAATATGGAGTTATAAAATGAAAAAGTTAATTGAAATGAAGGTAAAAGGGTTCACTCTGGTGGAAATGTTAGTTGTTTTGGGAATCATTAGCCTACTCTTGCTCCTCTTTGTGCCAAATTTGAGCCAGCAGAAGGAGGGTATTCAGAAGAAGGGGAATGCGGCAGTTGTCAAAGTAGTGGAGAGTCAAATGGAGCTCTATGAATTGGAACATGACACGGAAGCAACGGTGGCAGAGTTGCAGGCGAAAGGCTATATTACTTCAAAACAAGCGGAGCAGTATGCTACGGCGAAACAATAAGGCCTTCACCTTGTTTGAAAGCCTGCTGACCTTATTTGTCATCAGCTTTCTGGCAATCAGCCTGTCGGGAACGGTGCAAACGGCCTTTCGGTCTGTTCAGGAAGAGATTTTTCTCTGGGAATTTGAAGCCATCTATAGAGACAGTCAGAAATTGGCAGCCAGTTCCCACCAAACAGTGAGTCTAGCTATCGGTAGGCAGGAGGTTACAAATGGTTATCAGGCTGTAGAGGTACCCAGAAGTGTAGAAGTATTGGAAGGGAAGACCATCATATTTGAAGAAAATGGTGGAAATTCTTCTCTGACCAAGATTCGTTTTCGGCTTAGTCGAAAGACAGTCACGTATCAATTATATATAGGGAGTGGTCGCTATAAGAAAACAGAAGAATAAGGCTTATATTTTGCTAGAAAGTCTGGTTGCCCTTGCGACCCTAGTGACTATTTGTAGCTTGATTTTATCAGCTGTGGATGCAGGTCGTAGGCGACAGGTTTGGGAATTGGAACAACAGGAGGTTCTCAATCTAGCACAGATGGCTGTTCAGACCGAGCAAGATAATTTAGCCTTAAACGGTGTTACAGTTCAGGTTCAACGAACAGCGGATAAGATTATTGTTTTCCACGAGGGAGAGGAGGTTCTATCAGTTGTTAAAAAGTAAAATTCCTGCTTTTACACTGTTGGAATGCTTGGTAGCCTTAGTCATCCTTTCAGGTAGTCTTCTGGTCTTTGAAGGCTTGTCAAAACTGCTGGTCCAAGAAGCGCATTATCAAGGTCAGACCGTTCAAAAGGAATGGTTGGTCTTTTCTAGCCAGTTGCGGTCGGAGTGGGACCAGGCTGACTTGGTCAAGGTTGAAAATGGCAAGGTCTATGTTGATAAGGGTGGTCAGGCTTTGGCCTTTGGTAAGTCACGGTCGGATGATTTTCGGAAAACAAATGACAAGGGACAGGGCTACCAGCCCATGCTCTATCATCTAGACAGCGCAGCTATTTCCCAAGAAAACCAGCTGGTGCGCATCGACTTTAGCTTTAAAAACGGGGAGGAGCGGACCTTTATCTATGCTTTTAAAGAAAAAAGTTAAGGCGGGCATCCTGCTCTATGCCCTTTTGATGCTGGCGGTTTTTAGTTTTTTGCTTCAGTTTTATCTCCACCGTCAAGAAGCTGAGAGTCGCTTGGTACAGGTGGCAAGGCAAGAAACGACTGCTTATATCATGGCTCAGATGGTCTTGGACAAGGTCGAGCAGGACTTGCAAGTAGAAAAAATAGTTGCGGGAGCGGCGATGAATGAAAAGGAAGCAAATTTAACCACAGGTTCTAAGCAGAAGGAGGATGGAGGAAGGGTCTCCTTTCAAGAGGGACAGGCTCGTTATCAACTTAAAGGTGACCAACTATTGGTTGCAGTTGAGTTAACAAGTGATGGTTTGTATACCTATCAATTTCCTTTGGGGCTATCCTCAGAAGGAGGGTGAGTTGACTCGCTCTCCTTTTTGGTGCAAAGTTGGTGAATTTTTGATAAGATAGGAGTATGAATTTTGAAAAAATCGAACAGGCTTACGACCTGCTATTAGAAAACGTACAGACTATCCAAAACCAGCTAGGCACCAATATCTATGATGCCATGATTGAGCAAAATGCTGCTTACGTAGCTGATCAGCATGAGACAGATCTTGTTGTCAATAATAACAAGACCTTGAAACAACTAGATTTAACCAAGGAAGAATGGCGCCGTGCCTTTCAATTCCTGCTCATCAAGGCCAATCAGACTGAACCCATGCAGTACAATCACCAGTTCACACCAGACTCTATCGGATTTATCCTATCTTTTCTAGTAGACCAACTAGTATCTACTTCCAAGGTGACGGTTCTGGAAATTGGTTCGGGGACAGGCAATCTAGCTCAGACTATTCTCAACGCCAGCCAGAAAGAATTGGATTACTTGGGGATCGAAGTGGACGACCTCTTGATTGATTTGTCGGCAAGTATTGCGGATGTCATGCAGGCAGATATTTCTTTTGCTCAGGGAGATGCGGTACGTCCGCAGATTTTGAAGGAAAGTCAAGTAATTTTGGGAGATTTGCCTATTGGCTACTATCCAGATGACCAGATTGCCAGCCGTTATCAGGTTGCCAGTCCAAATGAACATACCTACGCCCATCATTTACTCATGGAACAGTCCCTCAAATATCTGGAAAAGGATGGATTCGCTATTCTCTTGGCTCCAAATGATTTGTTGACTAGTCCGCAAAGCGATTTACTGAAAGGCTGGTTACAGGAGCAAGCCAATATTGTTGCCATGATTGCCCTGCCACCAAATCTCTTTGGGAAGGCTGCTATGGCCAAGTCTATTTTTGTCTTGCAAAAGAAAGCTGCAAGACCGTTGGCGCCGTTTGTTTATCCCTTACAAAGTCTTCAAGAACCAGAAGCTATTCAGAAGTTCATGCTCAATTTCAAAAATTGGAAGCAAGAGAATGCAATTTAAGTGAAAATCTGTTATACTAGTTAGGAAAACGCTTTAAAAGAGGTAAGATATGTCAAAAACAATTGCAATTAATGCAGGTAGTTCAAGTCTAAAATGGCAACTTTATCAAATGCCAGAAGAAACAGTACTAGCAGCAGGGATTATTGAGCGCATCGGTTTGAATGATTCTATTTCCACTGTTAAGTATGATGGAAAAAAAGAAAGTGAAGTATTAGATATTCCTAATCATACAGTTGCAGTTAAGATTCTTCTTGAAGATTTGCTCAAACACAATATTATTGCAACTTATGAAGAAATTACAGGTGTTGGACACCGTGTTGTTGCGGGTGGAGAATACTTCAAGGAGTCAGTGGTTATTGGTCAAAAAGAGATTGAGCAAATTGAAGAGTTGAGTGCCTTGGCGCCACTTCATAACCCAGCACACGTGGCGGCGATGCGTGCATTTGAAGAAGTATTGCCAGAAGTGTTGAATGTAGCTGTTTTTGACACTGCTTTCCATACAACGATGCCAAAACATGCATATCTCTATCCAATTCCACAAAAATATTATACAGACTATAAAGTTCGTAAGTATGGTGCTCATGGAACGAGCCACTACTATGTAGCGCATGAGGCTGCAAAAGTTTTGGGGCGTCCAATTGAAGAATTAAAATTGATTACGGCACATATCGGAAATGGTGTATCCATCACTGCTAACTATCATGGTGAATCTGTGGATACTTCAATGGGCTTCACACCACTAGCTGGTCCAATGATGGGAACTCGTTCAGGGGATATTGATCCTGCTATCATTCCTTATTTGATTGCGAATGTTGAAGAATTGAAAGATGCTGCAGACGTTGTTAACATGTTGAATAAACAGTCAGGCTTGTTCGGTGTATCTGGCTTCTCAAGTGATATGCGTGATATTGAAGCAGGCATCCAAGCTCACAATCCAGATGCAGTGTTGGCCTACAATATTTTCATTGACCGTATTAAGAAATTTATCGGTCAATATCTTGCAGTTTTAAATGGGGCAGATGCTATTGTCTTCACGGCAGGTATGGGTGAAAATGCACCGCTTATGCGAAATGATGTCATTGCAGGTTTGTCTTGGTTTGGTATTGAGTTGGACCCAGCAAAAAATGTATTTGGCAACTATGGTGACATTTCAACGCCAGAATCAAAAGTTCGTGTCTTGGTTATTCCAACGGATGAAGAATTGGTTATTGCGCGTGAAGTTGAACGCTTAAAATAATAGAAGGAAATTGGTAGTAACCCTACCAGTTTTTCTTATAGTCAGTAATTGTTAGGAGTAATAGATTTTGGCAATTGGTCAAACTGACCTTGGTATGATAAAATAGACTAGCAAAGAAATTTGCACAGAGTAGGTGGTTTGCGTTAAGTGTATGTGGATAGGATGTTGCCACATAACGAAGCTGATCTTTGCTTGTATCTGATGTCTCCTAGAGTAGGAACATTGGGACTGGCTGAGAGTAGCGCGGTAAACCATTGCATCCGCTGTCGAATACACACGACAGCTCCATTTTTTGAAAAAGGAGCATTTTTTATGGAAAAGAAGATTCCAAAACTAACAGTGCAGTTGTTGACTGCTATTGCGATGACCCTTGCCTTGGTTATGGTTGTGGAGAACTATTTCTCCATTCGGATTTCAGAAACCTTGCAGGTCCAGTTTACCTTTATTCCCAATACTATTTTGGGAGCTATTGCTGGTCCGGTTTGGGCGGCTGTCTTTGCGGCGATTGCAGACCCAGTCTTTGTCTTGTTTAGCGGGCAAACTGTCCTCTTCACTTGGATTTTGATTGAGGCGGTATCGGCTTTTATCTATGGCTGGTTCTTTTATCAGAAGCCGCTAGACACCAAGAACAAGGTTGATTGGCTCTATGTTGCAGGGGTTGTTGTCTTGATTCAGGTTGTGATTTCCTTTATAATGACACCTATCGCCCTCCATTTCCATTTTGGAACACCTTGGATTGCCCTGTATAGCAGTCGTTTCATAAAAGCTATTTTTGAAATTCCATTACGCCTTGTCGTGACTATGCTTGTCTTGCCAAGTTTACAAAAAATACCTGAATTGGCCAAGTTAATGGGCATTAAATAAAACAGTATCGAGCAACAGGTCATCCCCCTGTTGCTGCTTTTGTAGAGAGGGAATCATGGATTATCAAGAAATTAGGCAGTGGCTATCGAATCGCCCTGCATCAGATTTAGAAAACGGTGTTGCACGTGTCAGCTGGCTCTTGGAACGCTTGGACAATCCCCAACTTCAAGTGCCGACCGTTCACTTCGTAGGTACAAATGGCAAGGGGTCGACCTTGAATGCCTTACAGTATATCTTACAGTCTTCGGGGTACACCGTTGGTCGCTTTACATCGCCGTCTATCATTGATTTTCGAGAGCAGATTGTCTTTGAGCAGGAGATGATTTCGGAGGAAGATTTTGCGAAGATTGTGACAGACTTGCAGCCCTTGATTGAGGATTTGGACCAGACGGCTGGACTGGATGCCATCTCGGAGTTTGAGATTGTAGTAGTGGCTATGTTTGTCTACTTTGCCCACTACCAGCGTCCCGACATTCTCTTGGTGGAGGCGGGCATGGGAGGTTTGCAGGATGCGACCAATGTCCTTAATCCTCTAGCGGTAGTTTGCCCGTCCATCGGCTTGGACCATCAGGCTTTTTTGGGAGAGACTCATGCTGCCATAGCTCGTCACAAGGTTGCTGTCTTGCGTGAGCGGGTTCCCCTCCTCTATGCGACCGACCAGCCAGAAGTGCTGGCAGTATTTGAGGAGCAGGCCCATCAGCTTCAGAGTCCGACCTATGCGGTAGGGCGGGAGATTCTTTTGGAAAATAGCAGAGCAGGCTTTGTGGTTTCAAGCCCCTTCGGCCGAGTTGAGGATTTAACACTGCTTATGCAGGGTCGTCACCAGGAGGTCAACGCAGCCTTGGCAGTGACAACAGCTCAGCTCATCAGACCTGATTTTCCAAAGATTACCAAAGAAACCATTAGCCAGGGCTTGTCCCAAGCCATCTGGCCGGGCCGCTTAGAATTGATACAACCAGGGGTCATGATTGACGGAGCCCACAATAATGAAAGTATCGCCGTCCTGACACAACTCTTGGAAGAAAAGTATGCGGACAGGGATATTGAAATCCTCTTTGCAGCTATCAATACTAAGCCAGTGGACCAGATGTTGTCCCAGCTTAGCCAATTTGGACCTGTTAGCGTGACAAGCTTTGACGATTTCAGAGCGGTGCAGTTAGAAGATTATCCGTCAGGTTACGGACGGGTGCAGACCTATCAAGAGTGGTTGGAGCGGGTGGACTTGGACAATCCGGAAAAACTCTACCTGATTACAGGCTCACTTTACTTTATTACATATGTGAGGAAGTACATTTTAGAAGAGTTTATATAGAAAAAAAGGCCTTGCTGGGATTATACCTAGCCAAGCCTTTTCTTTTAGTAATTCTTAATCAAGTCCACTGTTGAGCGGTCTAATTTTTTCACGATGGCTTGCAAGAAGGCTTGAGCTTCCAAGAAGTCATCCATGCTGTAGAGGGTTTGATGTGAATGGATGTAGCGAGCGCAGACACCGATAGTTGTTGATGGAACACCATGGTTTTTCAAGTGGGCCGCACCAGCATCTGTTCCACCTTTACCACAGTAGTATTGGAATTTGACACCAGCCTCCTCAGCAGTCGTCAAGAGGAAGTCTTTCATGTTTTTCAACAAGATATGACCTGGATCGTAGAAACGAAGCAGGGTACCGTCACCAATTTTTCCTTGGTCACCATAAATATCGCCTGCAGGCGAGCAATCAACAGCAAGGAAAATATCTGGATCAAATTTGGTTGTCGAAGCGTGGGCTCCCCGCAGGCCAACTTCTTCTTGAACATTGGCACCGGCAATCAACTGGTTTGGCAATGCTTGACCGGATAGGCTTTCCAGTAGTTCGGTTACCATCAGAACACCGAAGCGGTTGTCCCAAGCCTTAGAAATAACATTTTTTCCGTTGGCTGTTAGAATGGTTTCATTTTTTGGAACCAGGACATCCCCCGGACGAACGCCGAACGCCCAAGCTTCGTCATAATTGGCAAAACCAGCATCGAAAATAATATCAGCGATGGCAGGCATGCCAGGAGCGTTAGCCCCACGAGAAAGATGGGGAGGCACTGAACCTGAAATGGCAGGAATGGTCCGACCGTCCTGCAGTTGAAGCGTAAAGGCTTGACTGGATACAACTAGTGGATTCCAGCCTCCCAGCTCGACAACACGGAAAGTGCCATCAGGTTTAATCTGGCTAATCATAAAGCCGACTTCATCCATATGTGCAGCCACTAGGATACGAGGAGCGTTTTCAACAGCCGTATCTCTTATACCAAAAATTCCACCTAGTCCATCTGTTTCAATGCGGTCCACATGCGGTGTGATTTTCTGGCGGATGTGGTTGCGAACCTGTCCTTCAAATCCAGGTAAGCTTTGCAATTCTGTAACTTCTTTAATTTTTTCAAAAAGAGTCATTCTTTTTCCTCCATGACATGATTACTACTATTTTATCACGAAGAGCTAGACTTGTCTTGAAAATATGGGAAAATATACAATAAACACATGATGAAATCATGCTTTCTGAAAACTGAATCGTTTTCATATGTTTGTGGAGAGTTTTTCTCAGCTGTCACAAGTCCAATGGCATTTTTGGGAAAATTCCGATGAAATATGATAAAATAGTCAACATGAAAAAGAAAAAGACAGCCTTGCTAGCAGGCTTATTGGGGGCAGGTGTGCTCACCGCTAGTGCTCAATTTTACCGTAAAATCCAAGAAGACCGTAAAAAAGCACAGGCCTTGCAGGAGGTGCGTGACTTTTTCGCTGATTTAGGAGAGATTGCCACGGTCTATGTGGATGAAACAGCTTCTACGCAGACAACTCTTATCGGAGGGGTTGTGATGGAGGCAGGACAGGTATTTCTATTTGAAAATACCCAAGGTTCTATTCAATACAGGGAGGAAGAAAGATGATTTTTCCAACAAATCTTGAAGAAGTAGCTGCTTTGATTGAAGATGGCAAGCCAACTGTTTTTCTATTTGTGACGACTTGGTGTGGAGATTGCCACTATATCAAACCGCATTTGCCAGCTATCGAAGAGGCTTTTCCAGATTTCCGTTTTGTGCAACTGGATCGAGATGACTTTATGCCTTTGGCGCAGGAATGGGCTATTTTAGGCATTCCAAGTCTGGTTGTTTTGGAAAATGGTAAGGAAATCGGTCGTTTTATCGATAAGAATCGCAAGACCAAGGAAGAAATCATGAATTTCTTATCTGGACTGGGTAGATAGATTAGCAGAGAAGCTCTGCTATGTCCAAAAGAAAGGAAAGAACATGAAGAAATCACTTGGAAAAATCCTTCTAGCGCCTGTGGTGCTGGGATTGAGTTTGAGTCTTGCTCCTTTGGTGCAGGCTGAGATTCAAACAGATGTTATCAATGAAAAATGGGGCAAGCCCACCTTGGTCTATGGTGGCGGTTTGTCAGATGCCCAGGCGACAGAGGTTAACAATCTATTTGGTATTTCGGATATCAATAATGTCAGTCGTCAGGTGGTTGTTGGCACGGATATGGACCAATATTTAGGTACATCTGGAGCGGACACAGCCTCCCTCTATTCATCTGTCTTGGTGCAAAAGCAGGATGCTGGAAAAGGGGTAGTGGTGGATATTAAGACGCCACAGAACATCACCTTGATTACCGAAACACAGTATGCCAATGCGGCTATTACAGCTGGTGCGTCGGATGTCTTGATTGATGTAGCTTCTCCGATTCAGGTAACGGGAGAGTCTGCTTTGACAGGTGTTTACAAGGCTCTCGCGGCCAATGGTGAAACAGTTGACCCAGCTCGGACAGAGGTGGCCCAGCAAGAATTAACGACTATTACCGAGGTGGCGACAGCCCATACAGGTGACGCCAATTTTGATAGTTCAGCCTTGGATAAGGCGGTAGCGGAAATCAAGACTGCTCTTGCCGACTACAAACAATCAAACGGTCAAGTGGCTTCTGAGGCTAATATCAATACTATTATTAACGATGTCTTGGCCAATAACGGTTTGGAAAATATCATCACAGCGGATGAAGTTTCAAAATTGGTTACCTTTGCTAAAGCTTATCAGGAAACCTCTGCCATTGATTCGGCTGAGGTTGCTGCCCAGCTCAACCAGTTCAAGCAACAGGCGGAGCAACAAATTTCAGAAGCCTATAAGAATCTACAAGATTCAGGGATTTTAGAAAAAATCGGCGCCTTTTTTGAAAATCTATGGAAAGGCTTGACCGGTCTATTTGCATAAAGGAGAAATGAAAAAGAAATGATTTTTACATATAATAAGGAACACGTTGGTGATGTTCTGATGGTGATTGTGGCTGAGGACAAGGGACAGCCTGTCCAGTTTGAACGCAAGGGTCAAGTGGCGCGTGTTTTCCTAGAGGAAACAGGAAAAACAGTAGCTTGGAATATTTTTGAAGCATCAAGTTTAGTTGAGATTGCCGGAAATGGTCAAGTTTTCTTGACAGACGAACAAGTTGCGACCTTGAATGCAGAGTTTGCAAAAGAAGGTTTTGTAGAAACCTTGGTCAATGATGCGACACCAAAGTTCGTAGTCGGTCAGATTGTGGAATTGGTTCCTCATCCAGACAGCGACCACCTCAACATCTGTCAGGTCAATGTTGGTGACAAAACAGTGCAAATCGTAGCTGGTGCGCCAAATGCAGCCCAAGGATTGAAAACCATTGTGGCTCTTCCGGGGGCAATGATGCCGAGCGGTAGCCTGATCTTCCCAGGGAAATTGCGTGGTGAAGATAGCTTTGGTATGATGTGTAGCCCACGTGAATTGGCACTACCAAACGCACCACAAGTCCGTGGTATTATCGAATTAGACGACTCCGCAGTGGTCGGAGAAGCTTTCGATTCAGCTAAACACTGGAAGGGATAGAAAAAGAAGAATTGGTCAGATGGCCAATTCTTTTATGCTGTTTCAATTCTTCCTTCAATAGCCTGTCGGAGTTCCTCTGTCAAAAACTGATGTGATTTGAGTTGGAAGTAGAGACTGGACAGGAAATGCTGGAGATTAAGCCACCGGAAGTAGTCCAAAGGTTCTTGGTTGGGAAAGTCTAGTTCCTTAATCCATTCTGTCAACTCTTGGCTAGTTACTTTTTCATTTAGCAGGAGGTAGACAGGGATTTGTGCCAGACGGATTTCTTCACCAGCGGAGAAAACTTGCTTTTGTTTCTTTAGACAAGTGACAATAGCCTGCCAGACTTCTTCGGTTTTATCATTGGGAAATTGCTCATGACAGCTTGCAGCCAGAAGAAAATCTGCTCCGTGGGCAGCGGTGTGGATCCAACCGAGTTTTTCATCAAAACCAGACCAGTCATCTTCAATCGTCAAATAATTCAAGGCCTGTTGGAAAAGCAGTTCGCGGTCGTCAGTGCTTAAAAATGCAGAGTACTCAGAATCTTGGTCATTGTCAACAGACAGTAGAAGACAGTAAAGCAAGCAAGTAAAACTTCGTTTTAGTGTGGAGCTTTCTAGGGAAAGGGGATTGGTTTCTTGAGAGAATTGCAGTAGCGACTGTGCTTGTTCTCTTGTAATCAAACCATTTAAAAAGATGTGGCAAAAACTAGCATAAACTAATTCATCGCGTATAGTAGGGTCTGGGTGGCCGATGTTTTCCAGCAACCAGACTAGTTCCTGATTGGTATAAGCTTGGGTAGCTTGCAACTTTGAGATAAGGATATTCTTCATAAATTTTCTCCTTTTTTATCATTTTATCATCTTTCTTACGAATAGATAAGTAGGAGGATGTAATATGTATAATAAAACAATTTTAATTGGTCGCTTGACGGCCCAACCTGAACTCACTCAAACCCCTAACGGCAAAAATTTGACTCGTGTAACCATTGCAGTTAATAGACGATTTAAGACAGAAAATGGCGAACGTGAAGCGGATTTTCTCAATGTTATTTTCTGGGGCAAACTGGCGGAGACACTTGTTTCCTATGGCAGCAAGGGTAGTCTGATTTCTATTGATGGTGAGTTGCGAACGCGAAAATACGAAAAAGACGGCAGCAATCACTATGTGACAGAGATTCTAGGCCAATCTTTTCAATTACTAGAAAGTCGCGCCCAACGTGCCATGCGTGAAAACAATACTGGTGATGATCTGGCTGACTTGGTCTTGGAAGAGGAAGAATTGCCGTTTTAATATCCGTCCCAAGACCGATGGAGAATGTTGAAAAGTAGGCTATACTATAGTCAATCCTAAATATTTTTCATATCTCCTTAAAAACGCTGACGAAAGTTGGCGTTTTTTGCTGTTATGGCTTCTAGCTAGTTTTTCTCGTAGAGAAAAATAAGAAAACCACCAGCTATGCTGGTGGCTGCCAAGGCTTTGAGCTTCCATTTCTTTTTCCTGTTATAATCTAATTGTTCAGGTTAGATAAAGGAGGAAAAAGAAATGGCTAAAACCAGTTACAGTTTA
>NZ_JAIJZQ010000028.1:0-29181 GCF_019754195.1 Streptococcus sp. 2018037 | reverse complement strand
TTTTATTGCGACGTCTAGCGTCAAAAGCACCCTCGACTTAACAAGACACCTCTACTTTAACATAAAGAAAAAGTAGTGAGTACTTTCTCCCGTCGGAGATTTCCTCACTACTAATCTTAGTATGTTTTTATTGTAGATTTAATTTCTTTGTCATAATGAAGTGGGTTCCAAAGTAGTAAGCAAAAGCTAGGATAATATTGACTAATGCTAAGACTGGACTTGGATAGAGAGAAAATGGTGTAGAATAAGCTACTCCTAGGTTACTTAGGACAAAGAAAGTGCTAAATACTCCAGTAACGATGAGAATGCCGATATAAGTCAAGATTGCAAAGAGGAAGCGATGATCCTTGAATAATTGACCGACAGATATAGAGAAGTAGATCAAAAGGATACCAGTGGTAATTTCAATTAAATAATAGACAAGCTGACTAAGTAAAACAGTCCAGTCGATAGCTTGAACAAAAGTTTGTATTTCTGGCGTAACGGCTTCCTCGCTTGCTGCTAGAATGACTGCAAGGATGATTCCAATTGAAAGTAAGCAAGTAATACCTGCCAAGACATACCAAACAATAGAGGCAAGTAGTTTGCTTAAGATGATCTGATGGCTAGATACCGGCAGGGTCATAGTGAGATAACCTTGTCGACCATAAACATTTTTTCTAAAACGGTTGATTACTAGAACAAATGTTGACAAGAAGAGTGCGGCAATCAAAATACCAAAAGTCATAAAGGATGTTCCCAATAAGACCATCTCTCCACCGCCAGGTTCAGTATTTCCAGCCTGTGTACGTAGGGCCAACGCTTGTAGCCAAAAACCAAGTACTGCTGATAGGGCTACAGCTGCAATATAAATTCCCAAATACCATTTACCTACGGATTGAAATTCGTATTTCAATAATTTTTTAAACATAGCAATCTCCTTCTAACTAAGCCTTAAAATCTTGGCGGAAGAGTTCGTCAATAGATTCTCCGCTTTCAATTCGCAAGTCATCTACATTCCCATGGCGAATAACGCTTCCGTAATGGAGGAAAATAACCTCGTCCAAAATTTGCTCAACATCTGAAATTAAGTGAGTAGAGATAATAACAGAAGCAGTCGGAGAGTAGTTGTTGACGATGGTTTTTAAAATGTAGTCTCGGGCGGCAGGATCAACACCACCGATTGGCTCATCTAAAACATACAGCTGCGCTTGACGGCTCATCACCAGAATGAGCTGGACTTTTTCCTTATTCCCCTTGGAGAGATGTTTCATACGACTGTTTAAATCAATACCCAAATCTTGTAAAAGATAGAGAGCACGCTCCTTATCAAAATCAGCGTAAAAATCTTCAAAAAATGTAATTGCTTCGAGCACTTTCATATGTTCATCAAGATAAGTGGTATCTGGGAGATAAGATACAATTGCCTTGGTTTCTGGCGATGGTGTGCGACCATTGATCAATACTTGACCATATTCTGGCTGCAACAGACCGTTGATCAATTTAATCATGGTTGTTTTACCCGAACCATTTGGTCCCAAAAGTCCTATGATTTTTCCGGCAGCTAACTTCAAATTAACATTATTTAGGGCGACAGCTCCACCATAAGATTTTGAAACTTGCTGTAGCTCAACCAAAGTATATGCGTTACTCATAAGTAACTCCTTTCAAATAATCATCTAACTGGCTAGTGAGTTCATCGTGTCTGAAGCCCAATTCTAACATATTGTTCACGAAGTTCTCCAGTTCCTTTTGGGCTAAATGTAGGCGAGTTTGTGTAATCAATTCCTGATTATCCGTTACAAAACGGCCTGTTGTGCGAACCGAGTAAACAAAGCCTTCCGTTTCTAAATCAGACAAAGCGCGCTGAACGGTATTTGGATTGACGCCAGCAATGTCGGCTAAGTCACGAACAGTTGGAAGTTTATCTCCGGATTTTAATTGATTGGTCACAATCTGCAATTTAATAGTATTGCTGATTTGAATATAGATGGGGATGTTATTATCAAATTTCCAAGCCATAATCGTTTCCTTTCTAGGATGACATCCGTGTGTATGTCTTATATTAATAATACAATAAATCATATAAATTAGCAAGGGAAATGTTTTGAATTTTTTTAAAATATTTTTTGATGATTATTTGATATAATTTAAGAAGAAACAACAAAAGGAGAATACCATGCTAGCACAATTAGATACAAAGACAGTTTATACCTTTATGGATAGCATGGTGACGATAGAGAGTTATGTAGGCAGGGCTAAAGAGCTCGGTTATCACGCATTGGGGATAATGGATAAAAATAGTCTTTATGCAGCCTATAGTTTTATGGAATCCTGTAACAAAATGGGGCTTCAACCAATTATTGGTTGTGAACTGGACTGGAAATTACAGGGAGAGGAGCAGGACGTCACTACTCAATTGATTGCTCTGACAACCAGAGGTTATCGCAATCTATTGAAAATTTCGACTGCTAAGATGACAGGGCAAGATGATTTTGAAACCATTCGTCAATATTTAGTCGACATAGCAGTGGTTGTTCCTTATTTTTCTGGCATTGAGCACCTCGATTTGGGTGTAAACTATTATATCGGAGTGACAGTTGACACACCGGTTCAAGATTTTAAGCAAGCACTCCTTCCAATCCAGACTGTTCGTTTTTTTGAAGAGGAACAATTGGAAAGTCTACAGGTTCTCCATGCTATTCGTGATAATATTCCGCTTAATCAGGTTTCAGATGTAGATAGTCGGCAAAAACTTTTATCGGCTGATAGCTTAACCAATCTATTTTCGAATCGTTTTCCGCAAGCAGTTGATAATTTACGTGACTTGGTTGCAGGGATTTCTTATCAATTAAATACAGATTTAAAATTGCCGCGCTTTAATCGTGACAGACCTGCAGTGGAAGAATTATACGAGCGCTCCTATCAAGGATTAGAAGAGAAGGGCTTGACTAATTCACTGTATAAGGAACGATTGGAAAAGGAATTATCCATTATTCATCAAATGGGATTTGATGATTATTTCTTGATTGTATGGGACCTACTTCGTTTTGGACGTAGCCAAGGGTACTACATGGGAATGGGGCGCGGTTCAGCTGTTGGAAGCCTAGTTGCCTACGCCTTAAATATCACAGGTATTGATCCAGTTAAGCATAATCTTCTCTTTGAACGCTTTCTCAATGCTGAACGTTATTCAATGCCCGATATTGATATTGATATTCCAGATATTCATCGAGCAGATTTTATTCGTTATGTACGAGATCGTTATGGTTCAACCCATGCTGCTCAAATTGTGACCTACTCGACATTTGGAGCTAAGCAGGCCATTCGTGATGTATTTAAGCGTTTCGGAACACCTGAATATGAGTTAAGTAATATAACCAAGAAAATTTCATTTAGAGATAGTCTTACTTCTGCCTATCAGCGAAATGCCGCTTTTCGTCAGATTATCAATAGTAAGATAGAGTACCAAAAAGCTTTTGCGATTGCTCAACAAATTGAAGGGCAACCCCGACAGACTTCTATCCATGCAGCAGGGATAGTGATGAGTGATGAGGAATTGACAGATACCATCCCTCTTAAGATAGGGGATGACATGCTGGTAACCCAATATGATGCACATGCTGTTGAGGCGAATGGTCTGTTGAAGATGGATTTCCTTGGCTTACGAAATCTGACCTTTGTGCAAAAAATGGCAGAAGGAGTACGTGAACGTTATCAGCAGGAAATTGATATTGCTAAGATAGATTTAGAAGACAAGAAAACCTTGGAACTTTTTGCTACTGGTCGGACTAAGGGAATTTTTCAATTTGAACAGCCTGGTGCGATTAGCCTGCTTCGAAGGGTCAAACCTGGTCGATTTGAAGATATAGTTGCAACAACGAGTTTGAATAGACCGGGGGCTAGTGATTATTCGGATAACTTTGTAAAACGCAAGCATGGACAAGAGGCAGTTGATTTGTTGGACCCAACCATTGCTCCTATTTTACAACCGACTTATGGTATCATGCTTTATCAGGAACAAGTCATGCAGATTGCACAGGTCTATGCAGGATTTACGCTTGGAAAGGCTGATTTACTCCGTAGGGCGATGTCTAAAAAGAATGCCCAGGAAATGCAGGCAATGGAAGCGGAATTTTTACAGGGAGCACTGAAAAACGGACATGCTGAAGAGAATGCAAGGGAAATATTTGGCATGATGGCTAAGTTCGCTGGTTATGGTTTTAACCGTAGCCACGCCTATGCTTATTCAGCCTTAGCCTTTCAAATGGCCTATTTCAAGAGTCACTATACGGATGTCTTTTTTGATGTCATGCTCAATCATTCTAGCAGTGCTTATATTGAAGATGCGATGCAGTTTGACTTTGAGGTAGCTCAACTCACGATTAACAATATTCCTTATCACGATAAGTTTGATAAAAGTAAGGTTTACCTAGGATTAAAAACACTAAAAGGTTTGCCTAAAGATTTAGCTCTATGGATATTGGATCATCGTCCCTATAAGTCTGTAGAAGATTTTATTTTGCGCTTGCCGGATAATTTCAAGAAAAAAGATTTACTGATCCCTCTTATTCAGATTGGTTTATTTGATGATTTTGACGCCAATCGTAAAAAGATTATTGAAAATCTAGACAATCTTTTTGTCTTTGCAGAGGCGATTGGTACATTTTTTGCAGAGGAGAGTTATAGTTGGACAGATGTAGAAGACTACAGCGACAGCGAAAAATTTATGCTAGAGCAAGAATTGCTAGGTGTTGGTATTAGTCCGCATCCTTTAGCCAATATTTGTCGAGAATCTAAGCGTAGTTTTACAGATTTGGCTGATTTAGCGGTTGGCAATCGAGCAACCGTTCTTGTGCAGATTCAAGCTATTCGATTGATTCGTACCAAAAAGACTGGGGAGCAGATGGCATTTCTTCGAGTGACAGATACCAAGAGGACACTTGACGTGACTCTTTTTCCCGAATCTTATCGCCAATACGCTTCTATTTTGGAAGAAGGGGGAATGGGCTACATCACAGGTAGAGTGCAAGAGCGTGATGGACAGTTGCAATTAGTTCTAGAAAAATTAGAGCCTGTCAGTTTGGAGAAATTTTGGATTCTTTTGGAAAATCGAGAACACGATTATGCCGTTGCTCGTATTTTGGATAAATACAGAGGAAGCATTCCAGTAGTACTTCATTATCAAGATAGTAATCAGACAATTCAGGCTGGGCACCACATGGTTATGAAAACGCCTCAATTAGAAGAAGAGTTAAGTGAATTTGTTATGAAAACGATTTTTCGATAAAAAAATAGCAAAAAGTCAAGCAAGTTTAGGTTAAGTATGTTATAATAGGGCAGTTAAAATGAAAAGTTAAAGGAGCATTAACGAATGAAACGTATTGCTGTTTTGACCAGTGGTGGTGACGCCCCTGGTATGAACGCTGCTATTCGTGCAGTTGTTCGTCAAGCAATTTCAGAAGGAATGGAAGTTTATGGAATCAACGAAGGTTACGCAGGTATGGTTGCGGGTGATATCCATGAATTGTCTGCACGTTCTGTAGGTGATATTATTTCACGTGGAGGAACATTCCTTGGTTCAGCTCGTTATCCAGAATTTGCCAAATTAGAAGGGCAACTTAAAGGGATTGAGCAATTGAAAAAACATGGTATTGAAGGTGTAGTTGTTATCGGTGGTGACGGTTCTTACCACGGAGCAATGCGCTTGACGGAGCATGGTTTCCCAGCTATTGGTGTACCTGGTACCATTGACAACGACATCGTGGGGACAGATTTTACAATCGGTTTTGACACAGCTGTAACAACTGCTATGGATGCGATTGATAAGATTCGCGATACTTCATCAAGTCACCGTCGTACTTTCGTCATTGAAGTAATGGGACGTCATGCAGGTGATATCGCTCTTTGGGCTGGTATTGCTTCTGGTGCAGATGTTATTGTTGTTCCAGAAGAAGACTTCAATATCAACGATGTTGTTGACCGTATTAAAGCGGGTTACGATAAAGGTAAGAAACATAGCATCATTGTCTTGGCCGAAGGTGTTATGCCAGCGGCACAGTTTGCTGAAGAATTGAAAGCAGCAGGCGATACAAGTGATCTTCGTGTGACAGAACTTGGTCATATCCAACGTGGTGGTTCTCCAACAGCGCGTGATCGTGTACTTGCTTCTCGTATGGGAGCTCATGCCGTTAAATTGCTTAAAGAAGGCCGTGGTGGTCTTGCGGTAGGTATCCGTAACGAGCAAATGGTTGAAAATCCAATTCTTGGAACTGCAGAAGAAGGTGCCTTGTTTAGCTTGACTACTGATGGCAAGATTGTAGTTAATAATCCACATAAAGCAGATTTGGAGTTGGCTGATTTGAACCGTAACTTGTCAATCTAGGTATCATTGTTTAAAAGTGTTAATTAAGGGTCATATGACCATTGAAATAAAAGGAGTTTTGTTAAGATGAACAAACGTGTTAAAATTGTTGCAACCCTTGGTCCAGCGGTAGAAATCCGCGGTGGTAAAAAATTCGGTGACGATGGTTACTGGGGTGAAAAATTGGATGTTGAGTCATCAGCACAGAAAATTGCTGCTTTGATTACAGAAGGTGCCAATGTTTTCCGTTTCAACTTCTCACACGGTGACCACCAAGAGCAAGGTGATCGTATGGCAACAGTTCGTCGTGCAGAAGAAATCGCTGGTAAAAAAGTAGGTTTCTTGTTGGATACAAAAGGTCCAGAAATCCGTACAGAATTGTTTGAAGATGATGCAAAAGAATACGCATATACAACTGGTGACAAATTGCGTGTTGCTACAAAACAAGGTATCAAATCTACAAAAGAAGTGATTGCCTTGAACGTAGCAGGTGGTTTGGATGTCTTTGACGATGTTGAAGTTGGTAAGCAAATCCTTGTTGATGATGGCAAACTTGGTTTGACAGTTGTTGAAAAAGATGCAGTAAACCGTGAATTTGTTGTTTTGGTTGAAAACGACGGTGTAATTGCTAAACAAAAAGGTGTAAACATCCCTTACACAAAAATTCCTTTCCCAGCTCTTGCAGAGCGTGATAATGCAGATATCCGCTTCGGTCTTGAGCAAGGTTTGAACTTCATTGCCATCTCATTTGTACGTACTGCAAAAGACGTAGAAGTTGTTCGTAACATCTGTAAAGAAACTGGTAACGATCACGTTCAATTGTTTGCGAAAATCGAAAACCAACAAGGTATCGACAACATCGACGAAATCATCGAAGCAGCAGATGGTATCATGATTGCTCGTGGTGACATGGGTATCGAAGTACCATTTGAAATGGTTCCAGTTTACCAAAAAATGATTATCACTAAAGTGAATGCAGCTGGTAAAGCAGTTATCACAGCAACAAACATGTTGGAAACAATGACTGAAAAACCACGTGCAACTCGTTCAGAAGTATCAGACGTATTCAACGCAGTTATCGATGGTACTGACGCAACAATGCTTTCAGGTGAGTCTGCAAACGGTAAATATCCAGTAGAATCAGTTCGTACAATGGCAACTATCGCTAAAAACGCACAGACTCTTCTTAATGAATATGGTCGTTTGAACTCTGATCAGTTTAATCGTGCCTCTAAAACAGAAGTTATTGCTTCTGCAGTAAAAGACGCATGTCACTCAATGGACATCAAACTAGTTGTAACAGTTACAGAAACAGGTTACTCAGCTCGTTCGATCTCTAAATACCGTCCAGATGCGGACATCTTGGCAGTAACATTTACTGAGAAAGTACAAAAATCATTGATGCTTAACTGGGGTGTTATTCCAATTGTAACAAAACGTCCAGATTCAACTGACGATATGTTTGATTTGGCTGAACGTATTGCCAAAGAGCAAGGTCTTGTTGAAGCAGGAGATGACATTATTATCGTTGCTGGTGTGCCTGTAGGTGTTGCAGGTTCAACAAACACTATGCGTGTTCGTACAGTAAAATAATAAAAAGGTCCGCTTGGACCTTTTTGTAATAATTAGAGAATAAGTTAAATACGTGCTGTTATAGATTTTTTGTCTCTAAATGATTTTGGGGTGTTGATATAAAAAATAAATAAGAGTAAGAATAACTTGTTCAAAGAATATAAATATAAATGGAGGAAAGATGAGAATTCAAGAACGATTTTCTTTAAGAAAGTCAGCAGTTGGATTGGTTTCTGTATCTTTACTATGTACTGCAATCTATGCACCGACTGTTGTTGCTGACACAGTTACTACAAGAGAAAATCTAACGATTGAGGAATTACAAGAAAAAGAAGAGGCGTCTACTGAATCAGAAAAATTAGGCTCTTTAGATGATTCTAGCTCTGAAATTGTAGAGAAAGTAGTAGATAATATCCCATCATCTATTGGTGCTGAACGAGAAGGTGCGGTAGAGATGAAATCGGACAATGGGGACGAGAATGCAGTTTCTAGAGACGACATAGAAGTTACGACAAATGAGCAAAATCAGATAGAGGTTACTGAGACAAAAGAAATTTTGAATTACACCAGTTATCAAACGGAGAGTGGCGAGCAACGACAAATTATATGGGCTCATGGAATTACCCCTCCTGCAATGGAACAAAGCGGTGGTTTTGTAAAGGAAAAGTATGGAGACTATTTAAACTATACAGCGCCATTTGAGGCAGGAAAAGGCTATTATGATACCAATAAAAGTCTCGATGCTTCATTTATTGACCTTAACCTATGTTTTGCAGCCGTGTCTTCCAACATGGTACATT
Organism: Streptococcus sp. 2018037; assembly: GCF_019754195.1. Classification (NCBI taxonomy): domain Bacteria; kingdom Bacillati; phylum Bacillota; class Bacilli; order Lactobacillales; family Streptococcaceae; genus Streptococcus; species Streptococcus sp. 2018037. The sequence goes on along the minus strand of NZ_JAIJZQ010000028.1, from coordinate 20,466 downwards.
GGTGGTTGGAACAGAATAGTTCCTATGTTGAGCGATATCTCAAGGAAAAAAATAGTACAGTAAATGTTGGGGAAAACTATGCAATAACGGACCTACGTCGCTATATTGATTCGTTCCAGGATCAGCAAAATAGTCGAGTCTTTGATATGTTCAAAACTTACTACGGTTATCGTACAAATGGTTTTGTGTCAGATGCCTTAGTTGACTTGTTTATTAATGGATATAAACCTAAGGCACAGGGCGGTGTCAATCTGGAAGATAGCCAGTTAGTACCAGATAGTAGGGGCGGCTTTTTCTACGACGTTTTCAAAGAGAAAAAACTGACAAATCGTATTTTCAGTGGTAGCTATGAGCGTTTTGGTGAGGATGTTCGAACTGTTTTGGAGAGCAAAGGATTACTCGGCTTAACTTATAGAACATTAGGTTATGCAACGCATATTGTAACGGTATGGGGTGCTGAGTACGACAATCAAGGTAAGATTAAGGCTGTCTATATCACAGATTCTGATGATCAACAAGAACAAATTGGCTTGAAGCGTATGGGAATTACTCGTGATGCTTCCGGAAATCCACGTTTGAATAATCATATGAAAAATAATTCAGCTGGAGCGCTTTTGGATTATGTCCATACAATCCGTCTGGGTCAAGACTTATGGGAAGAATATTTCAATCCGCTTGCAAAAGCCAAAGAAACAGCTAGTCAGACATTAGCCGATACAAAGAAGGCGTTGACTTTGTTTATTCAAGGACAATCTGAATTGCCAGAATCAATGCGGCTGATTTATCTTGAAAAACTAAATAATCTCTATAATCAAGGAATTCTATCTATTCAAAAGGCAGAAAGTTCTGAGACGCTAAGTGGTGCATTGGAAAATGGTTTAAATAGTTTAAAGAGTTTAGATTTTCCTATTTCAGAAGTTGGAAATGCTTTGGCACCAGATTTACCAGTAGGTAATCGTTCAACGGTTTCAGATGTTGATTCTCTATCATCTCAAGAAACAAGTTCCACAAATTTGGAAGCAGACACAGAGAATGCAGGTATTATTGCAGATGGTACCGATCAATTGCATTTTCCAGTGGAGGCCCAAACGACATCTTCTGTAGAGGCTGAGGGAGATAATGTTTTTGCACAAGAGGCAGATACATTACCAATAATTATTGAAAACAAGGATGAATTTGGTTCAGAACTATCAGGAAACATGCAAACGTCAGAAACGGATTCGCTAGTAGTAGCTGTTGAAGAAGATGTGAAAAATGATGAGATAGACCAAGTTGAAGAGCTTCTTGAGTCAGAAAAAGTTGAAAATCAGAGTTCGGAACTTCTGTCAGACACCCTAATCGTAGAGGGTGCAAATGACAAAGAAGAAGATAGAGTGGAGGCGGTTGTTTCTGAACAACCAGACTCAATACCACATCAAAATGTAGAAATCTCTCCTGTAGAATCAACGAATGTTGAAACTGAAACTGTGGTCACTCCTGTTAATGATGTAGCTACTCCTCATGGTTCCCCGACGTATATAGATAATTCCGTAACTGAATCTGTAGCTACTCCACTTGAAAAAGACTCCATTCAGGCTGGAGAGACAGAAATTGCAGAACCAACCTCGAGCGAATCAACTAGTGTTGAAGCTGAACTTGTCGACAATTCTGAAATCCATTCAGCTACCTCTTCAGTTACTCCCCGTGGTTCCTCGGCATATGCAGATAGTTCCACAACTGAATCTGTAGCCACTCCGCTTGAAAAAGATTCCATTCAGACCAGAGAGACAGAAAATGCGGAACAAACTTTGAGCGAACCAACGAATGCCGAAACTGAATCTGTAGCTACTCCGCTTGAAAAAGACTCCATTCAGGCTGGAGAGACAGAAATTGCAGAACCAACCTCGAGCGAATCAACTAATGTCGAAGCTGCATCTGTCGACAATTCTGAAATTCATGCAGATGCCTCTCTAACTGCTGTTTCATCAGTTAATCTGGATAATCCAGTGATTGAATCAGTAGCTATCCCGCTTATCGGTTCTGAGAGGGACACGAATGCAGAAGTGGAAGTTTCTTCGTTATCGAAAAGAGAGGTTAGAAAACCAAATACTGAAGGGCCAAGCTCTGTTCAATCAAAAATTCTTAAGAAAGAATTGCTAGAATCAAGCTTAGCAGAAGCAGGGTCTCCATTGCTAGAAGCCACTATTGCTCAGTCTTCAAACTCAAATAGTACTGAGATAGGTATGAGCTATCAGAATACTGTGTTATTAGTGTCTAATAATACAGAGCGTCAAGCGTCTAAATCAGAAATTGTTATGGAACACAAGGAGACAGAGTTAGTTGAAACGGTTTCATCTGCTTCTGAACCTGTAGTGCTCGTAGAAAATAGCTCACAAACCTCAAATAATACTATTGAATCTGGTAAGAATATGGGAGTTCAATCTCAAGCAGGTGCAAAACAAATTTTAGGCGTAGAACAATCTTCGAAAGTAAGTATACCTACTTCAAGACAGATTATGGGAGTCGGTCTATTGACTCTTGTTCTTGGTAGTGCTTTAGGTTTGTTAAAGAAAAGACGTAAGTAAAAGAAATATTTTCAACGAATTAGGTTTTTAAGTGAATCAGTTCCTATAGTTGCTATAACATGCTATAGATAATTCTTTAATAGTTTGAGACTAGAATGGTAGTATTCTAGATAGAAATAAGCAACGAGGTTCCCCCCGTTGCTTATTGTATTGGTTGGATAACAACTAGTCTTAGTATCTACATTTAAAGGGTTAGTAGAATCTAAACTTATTGTATCTTATTTTTTGAGAATATATCTATTTGGAGAATATGGTGTACGGTCAAAGTTTGTTTCTTGATTGAGAATTTCTTTAGCAATTTGCCAACCGATAATTGGGCCATTTGTCAGGCCGGTAGAGCCTAGACCACTAGCTACCCAGACATTAGGCATATCCTCAATATTTCCGTAGAATGGTGAATAAGTTGAAGTATAGGCGCGCGTTCCAATGCGAGTTCTGGCTACAGGATAGTTTGCCAAATCAGGCATGAATTCGGCTATTTTATCATGCATGGCTTGGATTTTTTCAGGGTCTAGTTCTAAATCGTACCCCATATCATCTTCATGAGTTGCACCAATAATGATTTTTCCATTTTCAAATGGTAGGATGTCAATCTCTCCGTAAGGCATACAAACTGGCCAATTATCAGTATCGAATTCTGTATCTAATTCTAACAATTGTCCTTTTTGTGGTCGAACATCCACTTGATAACCAAGAGGTTCAAGAATATGTGGCAACCAGGCCCCTGTGGCTAAGATAATATGGTCAGCCGTAAGCACTTGATTATCTACTTCGACAGTATGGTTGTCGAGCAGTTTTGCTTGTCCGTAGATACGTGTACCACCATTTTTCAAAAATTGTTCCTGAAGAATATCAATCAAACGCCCACCATCAATACGACCGCCACCTTCTAAATGGATACCAAAATAGTCTGGTTTAAGTAGTGGCAAGTACTGGTTAATTTCCGAGCCTACAAGCGGAGTAATTTCGCCAATAGTCGGAGTATCTACGCGACGTTCCTCGGCAATTTTTTGGATTTTATCAAGTAGTTCAGGCTTACTTTTTAGGCCGATGGTTCCAGTCTGTTTGAATGGAATTTCAGTAGCATCCGATTTTTCCAAATCGGCTACCAATTGACGGTAGAAAACAGCACCATCGGAAGTCAGCTTGTACCAGTCTTTATTTTTTTTCTGAGCCATCCATGGGCAGATGATACCTGCGGCAGCTCGTGTGGCTGTTCCAATACCTGAATCAATGAGAGTAAGATTGACTTGTTCTTCTTGGGAGAGATAAAAGGCTGCAGTAGAGCCAACAATTCCTCCGCCTATAATAATAACTTGTTTTTTCATAAGTTAATTATATCACAAATTCAGAAGTTTATTTATTTTTTTCAACATGATACAATAGAAAATAAGAAAAATTGAGGAGTTCGTGTGTCAGATATAATGTATCCTGAGGTCCTAACCGTTGGAAGTGGGGCCGTGAAAGTTGCAACAGTCGGAGATAGTTTGACTTATGGATATGGCTTGGAGAATCGTGAAAAAGATGCCTATCCTTGTATTCTAGCTGAGAAACTTGGGCATCACTATCAAGTTTCAAATTACGGATTGAGTGGGCGTTCACTTCAGTCAACTGCAGATTTTCCTTACTTTAAAGAGAAGAATGCCCAACTTTCACTTGAGAGTGAAGCAGATATTGTCATCATCATGATTGGTAGTAACGACAGCCGAGGACCATATTGGAATAGGGAGAGATTTATTCGAGAGTATAGGGAAATGGCCGAGCAGTATATGGTTTTAGCAAGCCAGCCGGATGTTTATTTAGTCATCCCGCCTTACGTACCAACCAGTCGTTTTGGATTGAATAATCAAATTATTGAAGATGAATTACAAAAGATTATCCCAGCTATCGGAAATGAACTTGGTTTACCAGTTATTAACCTTTACACTGTGACGGAGGGACATCTTGAATACTATAGCGACGGTCTTCATTTGACACCGCTAGGAAATCAAGTTATTGCTGAAGAGATTTACCAGCATCTCAGACACTAATAGCTCTAAATTGTGGTATAATACTAGTGAAATGGAGAGATTATGGTAAAAAGAGATTTAATAAAACAAATCAGTTTATTGGTCTTATTGATTTTTGGAATCATTGGCCTACGATTTTGGTTACTTGAGCCAGTCACGATTACCCCTGAGATGGCAAATAGTTATTTGAAGGAAAACGACTTTATCATGACGGTGCGAAATGTCCGCCCGATTCATGGAGATTTTATTTTGTATAACCATGAGGGAAAAGAGTATGTGAGTCGTGTGATTGCATTGGAAAACGAGACGGTTACCTATATGGACGATGTTCTCTATCGTAATGATATTATTGTTACAGAGAACTATTTAAAAACGCCTCATTCACAAGAAAGTTATACAGATGACTTTACATTGGAAACCTTGACAAATGGAAAGTACAATGTCATTCCAGAGGGGCACTATTTGGTGTTGAATGATGTACGAACGAATCAACAGGATAGTCGTAGTTTTGGTTTGATTTCTAGTGAGGATATTGTTGGTAGACTGACTTTTCGGATTAGTCCACTTTCAGAATTTGGTTTTATTAAGACAGGGCTGGTTCAGTAGAATCAGCTTTTTTATTGTGTTGATACTCTTCGAAAATCAAAATTATCCGTTGTCAACTTGCCTTGATGAACTCCAGTTCTATCTTCGGCTTCGTTTCCTAGGCTACTTTTGATTTTCATTGAGTATGAGATGACTGGATCTGTATTTTGAAATTAGATTAGACCAATTAAAATGTTGACAAGGATGAAATCTTGTTATATACTGATTTCACTGGTCTTTTTAGATATAAATTAGACTAGACCAATTTTTAAAGAAATGAAAGCCGATGTTAACAAACATCGTAGGTGATATGTATGTGTGGAATCGTTGGTGTTGTAGGAAATACAAACGCAACTGATATTTTGATTCAAGGACTTGAAAAATTAGAATACCGTGGTTATGATTCAGCAGGTATTTTTGTGACGGGTGGTGAGCAAGCTCATCTTGTGAAAGCTGTTGGTCGCATTGCAGAATTGTCTGCAAAAGTTGGCGATAAGACCGAAGGGACAACAGGGATCGGTCATACTCGTTGGGCAACACACGGGAAACCAACTGAGAACAACGCTCACCCTCACACTTCTCAAACTGCTGGGCATATCCTTGTTCACAACGGTGTGATTGAAAACTATGCAGAAATCAAGGAAGAGTATCTTGCAGGTCATGACTTGAAAGGGCAGACAGATACAGAAATTGCTGTGCATTTGATTGGTCAATTTGCAGAAGAAGGTTTGTCAACCCTAGAAGCCTTCAAAAAAGCATTGAAGATTATTCAAGGTTCATACGCCTTTGCCTTGATTGATGCTAGGGATGCAGATACTATCTACGTTGCCAAAAACAAATCTCCACTTTTGATTGGATTGGGCGATGGCTATAACATGGTCTGCTCAGATGCCATGGCTATGATTCGTGAGACAAGTGAATACATGGAAATTCACGATAAGGAATTAGTTATCGTGAAAAAAGATAGTGTTGAAGTCATGGACTATGATGGCAATGCGATTGAACGTGGTAGCTATACAGCTGAGCTTGATTTATCAGATATTGGTAAGGGAACTTATCCATACTACATGCTCAAGGAAATTGATGAGCAACCAACTGTTATGCGTAAATTGATTAGTGCCTATACAAATGAAGCTGGTCGGGTAACAGTTGATGCGGAAATTATTAAGGCAGTACAAGAAGCTGACCGTATCTATATCTTGGCTGCTGGAACTTCCTATCACGCAGGATTTGCCTCTAAAGACTTCTTGGAAAAATTGACAGATACACCAGTAGAGTTGGGAATTTCATCTGAGTGGGGCTACAATATGCCACTTTTGAGCAAAAAGCCACTCTTTGTCATGATTAGCCAGTCAGGTGAAACTGCTGATAGCCGTCAGGTATTGGTTAAAGCTAATGAACTGGGCATTCCAAGTTTGACCGTAACCAACGTTCCTGGTTCTACCCTATCACGTGAGGCAACTTACACCATGTTGCTCCATGCAGGACCAGAAATTGCGGTAGCTTCTACAAAAGCCTACACTGCACAGATTGCGACTTTGGCAATCTTGGCTAAGGCTGTCGGTGATGCAAATGGCAATGCCTACGCGAAAGAATTTGACTTGGTGCATGAATTGTCCATCGTAGCTCAATCTATCGAAGCCAGCTTGTCAGAAAAAGATGTGATTGCTGAAAAAGTTGAAAAACTCTTATCAACCACTCGCAACGCATTCTATATCGGTCGTGGTAGTGACTACTACGTTTCTATGGAAGCCAGCTTGAAATTGAAAGAAATTTCATACATCCAGTGTGAAGGCTTTGCGGCAGGTGAATTGAAACACGGTACCATTTCATTGATTGAAGACGGTGTTCCTGTCTTGGCTTTGATTTCAAATCATCCACACCTTGCAAGCCATACTCGAGGCAATATTCAGGAAGTAGTGGCACGTGGTGCCAATGTCTTGACAATTGTAGATGAAGCAGTAGCTAAGGAAGAAGATGACATCACTGTTACAACTGTTCATCCATTTTTGTCAGCGATTGCTATGGTCGTTCCGACACAGTTGATCGCTTACTATGCGACATTGCAACGCGGTTTGGATGTTGATAAACCACGTAACTTAGCTAAGTCTGTTACTGTTGAATAAGAAGAAAAAGATTTGGGGGACCAAATCTTTTTTATACAAATATTTAGAAATAATTTCTTATTTAGTTTGGTTAAACAACAGTAGTCATGTCCACATTTGACTTTCTATTTTGAACTGGATACACTATATATAGCAACTATGTTTTGCATCAATAGTTTATATTATACGAATTTTAAAAATAAATAAGTGAAGAATTATATTTCTGATTTGAAATAGGAGACAAAAAATAGTGAATGAAATAAATTAAAACGTAAAAAAGTAATAAAAAGCAAAGTAGCACTTGATTTAGTAAGTAGGAAATAAGAGTTTGAAAGTAATTAGAAATTTATGGTTGTTTAACTTTTTTCTGATAATATTATCTGTGATTGATATTGGAAAAGAAATTGTAAGAAATGTGTTATTCCTTATCGATAATGTCTTTGGAATCTCAATTAAAATTGAGATGGTATTATGTTTATATAAATTATTATTTCTTTTGTTTCTTATCCTCACTTGTATAATACTGGGGGAGAACTGTTTGAAAAAACTGAAGTCAAAAACTAAGGATCAAGTTGAACCTGAGTTTGAACGGATAATAAGAAATAATAACTTAATGAATATCTGGGTTTTGGGACCATGGGGTAGTGGTAAAACAAAATTTGTTAAAACTTCCTTGGATAGTTTGAATCAAGAATATTTTTATGTTTCTTTATTTGGATTAACTAGTAGAAATGAGATTATCCAAGAAATCAATGAGCAAATAGTGCATGAGACTAAAATTTCTTTACTAGTTGATTTACCATTAATAGGAACAATATTTAGATTTATGTATCAATTAAATGGACTATCAATTTTAAGAAATTTTCGAGAAAAATATTTTGTTGTAATTGATGATTTTGAGCGTATTTCAAATGTTGATGGAACCGCAGAAATAACAGATTTTGGAGCTTATAATGATGTACTAGGTGTTATTGACTATATCCAGCAGTCTATTGGCTGTAGAGTAATAGTTATTTCCACAAATGAATCTTTGGAAAAATTTATCACTGAAATTGTTATTCCTAAATTTCACCCATATCAATATCAAATAAAATTTAATCCAGAGATAATCAAAGATTTACTAAAGCAATTTTTTAAGAAAAATAATTCTCAGGAAATAGAGAACTTTTCAGGAGTATTTTCAGAGGTATGGGGTGAGAGAATTAGACTTGATTCCCTGACTAACTATAGACCTATTATTCATGAGTTAAGTTATTTAAGTGATGAAACTGATTTAAGATTTCAAATTTCTTATGTTTTAAGTAGATTAATGGATTGCTGGGAGATTAATATGTCTAGTGGGAGTAGTATTCCATTTAAATTTTTGGTGAATCGTATAACTAAAAAAAGTAATGATTCAAGAAAATATAAATTACTTAAAAAGATAATTGAAAAATACAATTTTGAAAATGGATTACCTTACTATGTTCAAGAAAATAGTAAAGAAAGGATTACTGATAGGTTGGAAGTGCAAGAAGTTCTTGTTCTTAACTATATGAGGTTAGAATTAAAGTCTTTAAAAATTTCCAATGATTATCAGTTTAATGATGATGAGGTTTTATTGTTAACTAGTCGGGATCCAAAATCAGATTTAAAAGGGAGAACTATAGAAGATTGGGTCTCAGAGAATTATATAAAATTTAAGTATAGACATCCTACAAGGACATATAAAAATATAGTGGTTTCTGGAAGGTATGACAAAAAATGGAAAAATATTTACCAAAATTCATTGGCTAGATACTTTGTAAAGGATCAAAAAATTGATTTTAATCCTACACTAGAAAGTATGATTATAAATACAATAAAAAGATTCTATTTCTTAACTAGTGATATTGAACGATTTATTGATTTGATAGATTTGGATTATGTAAGTGAATATTTACTTGAGACAGACAATGAGGAAGATTTAATTAGTTCGAGAATTCTATATAGATATCTACATTCTTACTATTCAATTTCTGGGAATATTTCATTATATCTCATTAAAGAATATTTAGAATTTACGTTAGATATATGTATTGAATTCGAAGATAAGGACGCTTTGTTCCCTGTAATAGTAAATAATTGTGAGAGTCCCACTGAATTTAAAAAGTCTGATCAGTATAAATTTGATGACATCCTTTTAAAAGTAAGTCAAAATACTTCCTTCAATAAAAAATATAATGATAAAAAAATTGTTAAGGAATTTACATTGTATATAGAACATGCTCAGTATATTGTAAAAAACTTAGAAACGACTGATACAATAAACGGAATTTCAGCTAAAGAACATATATCTATTTTTATGAATTCCAATGGTTATCGGGAATTTGGTAAATTAAGAGATTATATTGAAAATCTTGAAAGAAATCCAGATTCTAATAAATTAAATGAACGTGGAGAATATATAATAGAAAACGAGTATAATGAATTTGGTGATATAGAAAATTCTTATCCAGATTATAAAACTTCTTTGAAAGATAGGTATTCACAATGGAAGAAGGTCATGGAAACATTAATAACGGAGACTTATTAATTGCAAATTGATACTAATATTCTGTTGTAATAATATAAAATATTTCAAGAAATTGATCTGCTTTTGAGAATTTTTGAAATATTATACAAAATTTGCTAATTTGCTAATTTTGTTAAATTTTGTTAAATTTATTAAAAATTCTGAAAAATTCTTTGAAATTAAGGATACTTTTTGATATACTAGAACCTAATCATTCTTTTAGGAGAGCTCTATGGATTATGTTTTGGAAGTTCTGCCCAGTCTACTAAATGGTGCAGCAGTCTCCTTGCAAGTATTTTTTCTAGTATTGATATTATCCTTGCCATTAGGAGCTGTTTTCGCTTTTTTAATGCAGATTAAATTTAAACCCTTACAATGGTTATTGCATTTCTATGTATTAATTATGCGAGGAACCCCCTTGCTTTTACAATTAATTTTTGTTTATTACGTTTTACCAAGTGTGGGTATTACATTTGACCGAATGCCTGCAGTGATTTTGGCCTTTACGCTCAACTATGCGGCCTATTTCTCTGAAATTTTCCGTGGTGGTATTGAAGCTATTCCAAAAGGTCAGTATGAAGCGGCTAAGGTATTGAAATTTACCCCTGTTCAGACCATTCGCTACATTGTCTTACCACAGGTCGTGAAAATTGTCCTGCCAAGTGTTTTCAATGAAGTCATGACTTTGGTAAAGGATACTTCTTTGGTCTATGCACTTGGAGTTAGCGATTTGTTGTTGGCTAGTCGTACTGCTGCCAATCGTGATGCCAGCTTGGCGCCTATGTTTATCGCAGGTGCAATCTACCTATTGATGATCGGTGCGGTAACACTGATTTCTAAACAAGTAGAAAAGAAATTTGATTATTATAGATAGGAGGAAGTCATGTTAGAGTTACGCAATTTGTCAAAACGCTTTGAAGATAAACAGATTTTCTCCAACTATGATTTGGTCATTCCAGAAGGGAAAATTGTTGCCATCGTTGGTCAATCTGGCGGTGGTAAGACAACTCTTTTACGGATGTTGGCTGGTTTAGAGACTATTGATTCAGGAACTTTGATGTATAATGGTCAAGAACTGCCATTAGAGGAGTTGGGAAAACGACATTTGCTGGGCTTTGTCTTCCAGGACTTCCAGCTTTTCCCGCACCTATCCGTATTGGAAAACTTGGTTCTCTCTCCTATGAAAACGCAAAATATGTCGCGTTCAGAGGCGGAAGACAAGGCCCTTAAACTCTTGGATACTCTTGGACTTGCTAACCACGCAACTGCCTACCCATTTTCATTATCGGGCGGACAGAAACAACGTGTGGCTTTGGCGCGTGCGATGATGATTGATCCTGAGATTATCGGCTATGATGAACCAACTTCGGCCCTAGACCCTGAATTAAGAAAAGAAGTTGAGAAACTGATTCTTGAAAATAGGGCTACTGGAATCACGCAAATTGTGGTCACCCATGATATGCAGTTTGCTGAGAATATCGCAGATGAAATCATCAAAATTGAACCGAAACACTAAGAAAAGGAACAAATATGATGATGAATATTAAAAAAATGATGCTTGGAGCTCTTGCTCTTGTAACTTCTTTAACTCTTGCTGCTTGTGGCTCCAATGATTCGGCTACTAAGTCTGATAATTGGACAGCCTACGAGTCTGAAAAATCCGTTACGATTGGCTTTGATAAGACCTTTGTTCCAATGGGATTTGAACAGACAGATGGTTCTTACACAGGTTTCGATATTGACTTGGCTAATGCAGTCTTTGAAAAATATGGAATTACTGTAAAATGGCAACCAATTGACTGGGACTTGAAAGAAACCGAATTGAATAATGGGAATATTGATTTAATTTGGAATGGTTATTCTATTACAGATGAGCGTAAGGAAAAAGTTCTCTTCACAAATCCCTACATGGATAACCAACAAGTTCTTGTAACTAAAAAATCTTCCAATATTAGCCAAGTATCTGATATGAAGGATAAGATTTTGGGTGCGCAAGCAGGTTCATCTGGTTATTCAGTATTTGAATCACAACCAGCTATTTTGAAAGATATTGTTCAAAATAACGATGCAAGTCAGTATGCGACCTTCAATGAAGCCTTGATTGATTTGAAAAATGATCGCATTGATGGTCTCTTGATTGACCGTGTGTATGCAAATTATTACTTGCAACAAGAGGGAATTATCGCAGATTACAACATCATTGATGCAGGTTTCGAAAACGAAGCCTTCGCAGTCGGTGCTCGTAAATCAGATACTACACTCGTAGAAAACATTAATAAGGCATTTGCTGAATTATATAAAGAAGGTAAATTCCAAGAAATTTCCCAAAAATGGTTTGGTGAGGATGTTGCAACCGATGCAGTAAAAAACTAATAATATAAGCAAAAGTGACTGAACAAGACATCCATGATGGTTGCGCCCTCATCCACAGAATAATGAAAAGAACTCGTGAAAACGGTGGGGGGTACCCCAATATCATTAACTTAAGATTCTACTCCAATATTTATTGGATAGGATCTTTTTATTATATGACTTTTATACTCAATAAAAATCAAAAATAGCAAGTCTAAGCTACTTATAACATGTGAAATTTTAATTTATAAGTTTGAGTTGAGGATTGTGGATTTCAAGTAGCTGTTTTCTTCTAAAAAAATAACAAAATCGAAACGCTCCATATCCACTTTGAGTGGTAGGTGGCTATTTTTGATTTTAAATGAGTATTAGTCCGTCATGATCCGTAAAGTATGTGACAAATAAGCCGAGGATGGGCAAAAAATGGTCCTATAATTTCTGTAGCGGGTAAAACCACTATGGAGCCTTTTAAATGTAAAAGTCCCATATGACCTATAATGAAAAGCGACAAAACTTACATTAGAAAGAGGCCATATGGAATAAATCAAGAGTTAGGGGAGTGACTCTTGATTCCTGAGCCTAGAAATAGAAAAGCGAAGATCTTATTACAAATTTTCTTGGAATAGAAGACAAAAATATCGCTATCATGACTGAATATGATGTGGAAACTCACTTAGATTGTGTGTCTCCCCAATGTTCTGCCTGAAAGGGACAAATAGTGAAATACGACTTCCAAAGAGCATCTAAAATCCTTTGCTTAGAAGCAGCTGATAATCCTCTCTCCTTATCCATCTTAGAAAGCGTCGGTTCAAGTGTAAAGAATGCGGGAAAATGGTTGTCGCTGAAATTCACTTATTAAAAAAACGACCAAATCTCTGTTGCTATTAACCAGAAAAACACCCAATTACTACTCGTTGAGAATCAAGCAATGAGTAAGCAATGTTCACCTGATACTATTGTCATCAAGGATAGCTTTTTCATCCTGTTCGAAACTATAAAGTAATAGTTTTTGAAGGAAGGCAGATATTGGTTGCAATGTATTGAAACACTTGTGGTTCCATGGTTTCGAAGGTTACTCTATCTGGCTATATTCTGAACTATGTTATTACACCAGTTTCTGATTATGTAGTGAATTGCTTGTTGGAAAGCTATCAGTAATCTGTGATTTTAGCAGATTTAGTCAGGAGTTTAAAGACAACTTGGAACAGAAGGATAGAACATGGAAGGAGTTAATTAGTATAACAAATGGAGATTATTAGCCATGAGGCGAACCATTGAAACTCGTTTTTTTGAATCATACGCTTTGTTTGATATAGAACAACTCTTTGCCAGAGGACTGATCGGATTACAGCTACGGATTGCACAAATCCTACTGACTTATAATCTAAGCTATTTTGACTTTAACTAGTAGCACGGGTAAAAAACCTGCCTGGTTCAATCAGAACTAGGCAGGTTTTCTTGTCATCTAAAAAATGGATTGAAATTTTTCTCATGTCCAACGCTGGTATTTTGACCGTGACCGGGATGGACAGTGTAGTGGTTTGGCAGGGTGAAGATGTGTTCTCTGATACCCACAATCAAGTCGTCAAAATTGCTGGTTGGCAGGTCTGTACGTCCCACAGTTTCGCGGAAAAGTGCGTCTCCAGTGATGACACATTCATCCTCTGGGAAGATAAAGGAAACACCACCAATAGAGTGACCTGGTGTTGGAACTACCTTGAAATGAAAACCGTCAAACTGGTAGTCTTCTTGGTATTGGAAGATTTTTTCAGCAGGTCGGCAGACTACATTTTCCATATCATCATGACGAGGTAGACCTGATAGATTCATCTCTGGTGTATAGAGCCAGCTGGCTTCGCTTTCAGCCACATAGACAGGCGGGAAATTGTAGGTCTCACGCAGAATGTCCAAACTCATAATATGGTCATAGTGAGTGTGAGTCAGGAGAATAGCCGAAATTGGTTTTCCGATTTTTTCGATAGTTGCTTGAATTTTTGTCCAGTCACTCCCAGGGTCAATGATAATCAGATGGGTATCATTTTCAAGGTAGTAGGTATTTTGAAAAGCGACAGGATTGACAGATTTGTGAATAATCATTCTTTTTCCTTCTTCTAACAGTTACTGATGTTACTAGTCTAACAAAAAAACACGTCTTCTTCATGGAATTTGTTTGGAGCTTTTTCCATGAGAGGGAATATGCTATAATGAACAGTATGAAAGACACAAGAACAAGCAATCGGTATGCCGTTGTAGATTTGGAAGCAACTGGTACAGGTACCGATGCAAAAATCATTCAAATCGGGATTGTTCTCGTTGAAAATGGAGAAATCATTGACAGTTACGCAAGGGACATCAATCCCTATGAGCTACTGGATGACCATATCAAGAATCTGACAGGTATCACAGACCAACAGCTAAGTCAAGCTCCAGATTTTGGCCAGGTAGCAAGTACCATTTATGACATGATTGGAGATGCTATTTTTGTAGCCCATAATGTCAAATTTGATGCCAATCTCTTGGCAGAAGCACTCTTTTTTGAAGGTTATGAACTGTTGACGCCACGTGTAGATACGGTGGAATTATCACAGCTGTTTTTCCCGACTTTTGAAAAATACAGCTTGGGAAATCTTGCAGAGCATTTGGAACTTGGTTTGGACCAGGCGCACACGGCCATATCAGATGCCATGGCTACGGCGCGCTTGCTCATCAAAATTCAAGAGAAAATAAAGAGCTTACCCAGGTCTATTGTTGAAAAGATTCTTGATTTGGCGGACAATCTGCTCTTTGAATCCCGTCTGGTCATTGATGAAATGGTGCCTGTTCTGTCAGAAAATCTATCATACGATTTAGAATCTACTCATGGCTTGGTCTTGAAAAAGCCAGAAGAAATCAAGTCGGCCTACCGATTATCTGAAGATTTTTCGACCAATATTGCCCTTCTCGGCTTGCATGAACGCAAAAAACAAACTGCATTTGCTCAAGTAGTAGAAAAACGCTTGGCTGACGAAGAAAAAGTGCATTTTATTCAAGCGCAGGCAGGCTTGGGGAAGACTTACGGTTATCTTTTGCCTTTACTTGCTAAGTCAGACCAGCCTTTATTGATCACCGTACCGACCAAGCTCCTTCAAGAGCAGATTATGGAAAAGGAAGGGAGCAAGCTTAAAGAGATATTTTGTATTCCCATAGTCTCTCTAAAATCACCCAAGCATTTTATCAAGTTAGACAGCTACTGGAGAACCCTGCAAAGGCAGGATGATAATCGCCTGGTCAATCAATTCAAAATGCAGGTGCTTGTCTGGCTGACAGAAACTCACACAGGTGATTTGGATGAGCTTAAGCAAAAACAACGCTATCAAGCTTACTTTGATGAGATTGCCCACGATGGGAAATTGGAGACTGAAAGTCTTTTTTGGGGCTTGGATTTTTGGCAACGGTTGAACCAACAAGCTCTCTCTAGTAGACTGCTCATTACCAACCACGCTTATTTTCTCAACCATCTTAAGGATCAAGATCCTCTCATGGATAAGCGTCTGGTGGTGATTGATGAAGCTCAAAAGTTTCTCTTGGCTGCTGAAAATCTAGCGACGGCTTCGCAAGATTTGACAAGTATGTTACAAGTATTGCAAAGTAAAAAGGACAGAGCGACGACTATTTTGGACCAACGCTTGTATGAGTCTTGCCAGTTTGAACTCAACCATTTTTTGAGTCGTTTTCGTCAGCATGGTCAACGAGAGGTTCAAAAGGCTGAACTTCATCAACTTGGTCAGAACCTGGTGGAGCTTGGAGATGTTGATTTGAACGACTTGCATCAGCTTATAGACTACTACGATACCTTTTGGTTGGAGGAGAAAAATTTAGAAGAAAAGCGGCTTGCCTATTTGCGGGGCTCCAAGGACAGTCTCCTAAATGCGACCAGCTACCTGCCTGATACCAAGATTTTCTGCATCAGCGCCACCTTGACCATCAGCAAAAAGGTCAGTCTGGCGGATCTGCTGGGCTTTGAGCAGGTCACCTTGGATTTGATACCGACTCAAACTGTGACCAACCAGCAGTTGCTTTTTCCGACTCATCTCTCCGACATCCTGGCTTGGACCAAGGAGGAGCATGCAGCTTATTTGGCTACTACTTTAGGAGAAATAGCAGAGCTGGGACGACCGACTTTGGTCTTGTTCACATCAATTTCTCTGCTCTTGCAGGTGTCGGATTTGTTAGAAGATAATAACATTCCCCACCTAGCCCAGCACAAGCATGGACAGGAAATGACACTCAAACGCAAATTTGAACGAGGGGAATGCCAAATTTTACTCGGCACAGGCGTATTCTGGGAGGGAGTTGACTTTGCCAGCCAGGACCAATTGATTCAGGTCATTACAAGGCTCCCATTCGACAATCCCAAAGACCGTTTTGTGCAAAAAATCAATCACCATCTGCGTGAAGAAGGGAAAAATCCATTTTACGATTACAGCCTGCCTATGATGATGATTAAACTCAAACAAGCCATCGGGCGTACCAATCGTCATGATAAACAAGATTCACTAGTCTTGGTTTTGGACCCGCGTGTTCATACCAAACGCTATGGACGGCAAATTCTGTCCTTCTTTGAGAAAGATTATCAAGTATTGCAACCTAGTGAAAGTGAAATGGTAGCAATCGTACAGGAATTTTTTGAATAAATAATGGGAAGCGGCAAGGCTTCCTTTTGTTTCGAGCGTTTTTTAATGCTACTCATATTCCCTTTCTCCTTGCTGAATAACAGTGATTTTCTTTATGATTAAAATATGGTATAATTTTTCAAATATTAGTTTTTGTGAGAAGAGATTATGACAGAAAAAACAATTGTATTTAAGGTTGGGACAAGTTCGCTGACGCAAGAGAATGGCAGTCTGGACCGTATCAAGATCGCTCGGATTACCAATCAGCTGGCTCAGTTGCACCAGAAGGGCTACCAGATTGTGCTGGTGACGTCAGGATCGATTGCAGCTGGTTTTCGGAGATTGGGATTTGACAAGCGACCGACTAAGATTGCGGAAAAGCAAGCTTCTGCGGCTGTGGGTCAGGGCTTGCTGATTGAGGAATATACGCAAAATCTAATGAAAGACGGCATAGTATCGGCTCAGATTTTGTTGACCCAGGATGATTTTGCGGATGCCAGACGTTATCAGAATGCTTCTCAGGCCTTGCAGGTCTTGCTCAAGAAACGAGCTATTCCTATTATCAATGAGAACGATACCATTGCCATTGAGGAGATTAAGGTGGGGGATAATGATACCCTATCTGCCCAGGTGGCTTCTCTCTTGAAAGCAGACCTCTTGGTGCTTTTGACGGATGTGGATGGACTTTACACGGCCAATCCCAACAGCGATCCGACTGCCCAGCACTTGCCTCAAATCAAGGAAATTACGGAAGATTTGTTTGCCATGGCAGCAGGAGCAGGCTCGTCCAACGGAACAGGTGGCATGACCACCAAATTGCAGGCGGCGCAGATTGCGACCAAGTCAGGCGTACCTGTCTTTATCTGCTCTTCAAAAGAGGACACTGCCCTCTTACAAGCAGTTACCCAAGCCAATCGTGGCACCCTCTTTTTAGCAGATGACCATGCCATGAACCAACGTAAGCAGTGGATGGCCTTCTATGCTCGGACAGACGCGGCGGTTGAAGTGGATGCAGGAGCAGTTGATGCTATGTTGCACCAGGGACGCAGTTTGTTAGCTACTGGTGTCAAAGCCCTCGAAGGTGACTTTGAAGTGGGGCAGGTCGTAGAGGTTTATAGTCAAGCAGACCATCGTTTGATTGGTAAAGGGCGGGTTAAACTGTCCTCCAAGGACTTGCAGGACCAGTTGGCCAATGGCAGAGCGGAGGGCGTGTTGATTCACCGCAACGATTGGGTGAGCTTATAGTCGTTCAGTTTATCTTGATTATGTTGACGAACGAGCAAACTGAAAGACTAAATAGGAGAAATTTATGACAACAACACAAGCATTATTAGATAGTTTATTGACCCACAAGGCTTCTATCAACTTAGCGACAACCGAGCAGAAAAATCAGGCCTTGTCGACTATGGCAGACCAGTTGGTTGCTCAGACTGAGGCAATTTTAGCAGGTAATGCTATTGATATGAAAAATGCCCAAGGCAAGATTAGTCAGGTCATGCAGGACCGTTTGCTTCTGACAGCTGAGCGGATTGAAGCTATGGCAGACGGCATTCGTGCCTTGATTGGCTTGCCAGATCCTGTTGGGCTGGTCTTAGAAGAATCCACTCGGGCAGACGGCTTGAACATTCGCAAGAAATCCATTCCCTTTGGCTTGGTAGGAATGATTTACGAAAGCCGTCCAAATGTGACCTCGGATGCCGCTGCTTTGGCAATCAAGAGCGGAAACGCAGTCATCTTGCGTGGAGGCAAGGAAGCCTTTCATTCGGCTCAGGCCATTGTCACTGCCCTCAAGGCTGGTTTGGCACAGGCTGGTCTTTCTCCAAAGGTCATTGAGTTGGTTCAAGACACCAGCCGTGCCTCTGCGACGGAGTTGATGACTGCAAAAGGCAAGATTGACCTCTTGGTGCCACGTGGTGGTGCAGGGCTTATTCAAGCCGTTGTAGAAAATGCGACTGTGCCAGTTATCGAAACAGGCACAGGCATCTGCCATGTCTATGTGGACAAGGATGCGGATTTAGATAAGGCACTTCAGATTGTGGTCAACGCTAAAACCAGTCGTCCCTCAGTCTGCAATGCGGCGGAAGTCTTGTTGGTCCATGAAGAAATTGCCAACCAATTCCTACCTCGCTTGGAAGAAGCTCTTTCTGGTCAGGTGGAATTACGTGCTGACAGTCAGGCCCAGGCTATTCTCAACCAATCCAGACCAGCAGGCGACCAAGATTTTGACACGGAATTTTTAGACTACATCATGGCTGTCAAAGTCGTTTCAAACGTAGAAGAGGCTATCAGTCATATCGCTCAACACTCGACAGGGCACAGCGAGGCCATCGTGACGGAAAACAGTCAAACGGCAGAACTTTTCACACTCCATGTGGACTCGGCTGTGGTCTATGTCAATGCCTCGACCCGTTTCACAGACGGAGGCGAGTTCGGTCTGGGCTGCGAGTTGGGCATTTCCACCCAGAAGATGCACGCCCGTGGTCCTATGGGCCTGTGTGAGATGACCACCTACAAGTACATCATCACAGGCGACGGCCACATTCGTTAGGAGGACAAGATGAAGATTGGATTTATCGGACTGGGCAACATGGGAGCGGCCCTGGCCCAAGCGGTCAGCCAGCAGCCAGATACCCAGCTCCTTCTCAGCAACCACAACCCAGCAAAAGCCCAAGCTCTTCAAGAGCAGGTGGGCGGTCAGCTTTTTTCTAATGGGGAAATAGCAGAGCAGGCCGAGGTCATTTTCCTTGGGGTCAAGCCTCACCTGATTGAGTCCGTTTTGTCAGGCTTACAGGATCAGATTAGCCAGAATCCATCAGCTATCTGGATTTCCATGGCAGCGGGAGTGACCATTGACAGCCTGGCAGAATTTGTATCGGCAGATAAACTCATTCGTATCATGCCTAACACACCTGTCGCTATCGGCCAAGGCATGACAACCTATAGCTTGGTCAATCAAGAGCTCGCTCCGCTATTGGAACAAATCCTAGAAAAATCAGGCAAGGTCCAACAGGTGCCAGAGAGCCTGATTGACGCAGCAACGGCTATCGCAGGCTGCGGTCCAGCCTTTGTCTATCAGATGATTGAGGCCCTCACCGATGCCGGTGTGCAAAACGGGCTGACGGCTCAAGATGCCAAGGTCCTGGCTGCACAAACCTTGGCTGGAACTGCTCAAATGGTATTAACCAGCGACAAGCACCCTGCCCAGCTGAGACAGGAAGTGACCTCGCCAGGCGGCTCGACTATCGCAGGCGTGGTAGCTCTTGAAAAAGAAGGCTTCCGTTACGCCATCATCAAGGCAGTTACCGCCGCCCTCAAAAAGACTAGAAAATTAGGTAAAAAATAGAAGACAGCAAAAAACGGGACTTTTAATCCAATGTCATTAAGTTAAGCATTTAAGCAGCTAAAGAAACTATTCCCGTCTGAGCAGTTCATGACAAAACGGGAATAGTTTTTGTATTTAGGGCGCACAAAAAGGAAGGTTTTTAACCCAAATTTTTAACTATTATGATATTCTATAAGTGAAGCTTACGGGAGCCTGGCTTTTTATCTTTCTTTGGAAGGTTCGATTGGGTCGAATAATGGATAAATGCTTAGCAATGTAGGTTTCTAATTGGAAGGAAGTAAGTTCTTCTCTAAGAAATTTTCGACAGGCATAAACAGCGTCTG
>NZ_JAIJZQ010000027.1:0-29272 GCF_019754195.1 Streptococcus sp. 2018037 | reverse complement strand
GGTAACCAATCCACGAATATCAGAGTGGCCAATGCCCGAAGCTAAGAACTAGGCTCTTTCTAGATACTTTTCATTTTTTATCAGTTCGATTGTTTTTACTTGACAAAGGGCTTTACATATCAGTCATCGTTAGTTTTTGCGGTGCTGTTTCGACCCAGCAACTTATACTCATTTAAAATCAAAAATAGCCACCTACCACTCAAAGTGGATATGGAGCGTTTCGATTTTGTTATTTTTTTAGAAGAAAACAGCTACTTGAAATCCACAATCCTCAACTCAAACTTATAAATTAAGGTTTCACATGTTATAAGTAGCTTAGACTTGCTATTTTTGATTTTTATTGAGTATTAAATTGAAGAGTTGTTGACGAACTCTTTTTAAGCTGGTCTGATTCTTTCCTACTCCCAAAGATTGCCTTGATTAACGAACGGCTATCTCTTATGAATACAGTTTTTTAGATAAAAATAGGCGAGAGTTACATGAAAACTCTCACCTCACTGTCAAGTTATTGTGATAATAAAACAACTTCACCCAATATTCTTCTTCAATATATCTATCGCAAAAGTACAAATGAATCCGTTCTCATAGATAATTATGAATTTCTTGATACCTGTTTTGCCAAAGCAAAGTTTCCAAGTGTTGCGGAGCCATTTTCTGCAACGGCAGGTGTTACGATATAGTCTTTCACGTCTGGCGTTGGGAGATAATCGTTCATCAAACCGACAAACTTCTCACGTACACGATTAAGCATGTGCTCTTGAGCCATAACTCCTCCACCAAATACAATTACTTGCGGACGATAAAGCAAGGTTGCCTGTACTGCTGCTTGAGCAATGTAGTAAGCCTGCACATCCCAAACGTCTGAATTTAACTCGATTAATTCACCACGAATACCTGTACGACCTTCAAGAGAAGGACCTGCAGCTAAACCTTCCAAACACCCATTATGGAATGGACACATTCCTTTAAATTCATGTTTTACATCGTAAGGGTGTAGGACAACGTAAGTATGACCCGCTTCGGTATGACCCAAACCACCGATAAACTCACCATTCTGAATAGCACCTGCACCAATACCTGTACCGATTGTATAGTAAACTAAACTCTTTACTCCTTTACGAACCAGGGTTTCACCAAATGCCGATGAATTCACATCTGTCGTGAAATAAAATGGAATATTAAATTCCTTAGCAATCAGACCAAGTAAATCAATATTTGACCAGTGTGGTTTTGGTGTCGAAGTGATGTAACCATAAGTCTGTGAGTTTTGATCAATATCGATTGGACCGAAAGAACCTATCGCAATACCTGCCAAACGATCTTCATAGCGCTTGAAGAATTCAACCGTTCTCTCAATCGTTTCATAAGGAGTTGTCGTAGGAAATTGTGTTTTTTCAACAACTTGGAATTGTTCATCACCTACGGCACAAACAAACTTTGTACCACCTGCTTCCAAGCTACCATATAATTTTGTCATTTGATTGTCTCCAAAAATTTTATCACTAGCATTATACCATAGAAACAAACAGAGGAAAAAGGCTATTCCACCTTTTTCCTACTCCTTGTTCAATAAAATTAAGATTCCTTAAAATTGGATTATGATTCTTATTTAGCTACTTTCAAGAAGTTTGCTCCGTGAGCAATTGTTCCTTCAGCAAGCGTAGAAACTTCAGCAAAATCAGCTGTGTTGGTCACGATGATCATGGTTGTATCATCAAGACCGGCTTCAGCAATTTTCGCAGCATCGAATTTAGCGATTGGAGTACCAGCTTTTACTTTATCACCAGCTGCTACTAATTTTTCAAATCCGTTACCGTTCATTGATACAGTGTCAATACCGATGTGAATTAAAAGTTCAGCACCAGACGCTGTTTTCAATCCGTAAGCATGGCCTGTTTCAAAAGCAATTGTTACTTCTGCATCTGCTGGAGCGTAAACAACACCCTCAGATGGTTTAACAGCCAAACCTTTACCCATAGCTCCTGATGAGAAGACTGGGTCATTAACATTTTCAAGGGCAACAACGTCACCTGAAAGTGGAGATACAAGAGTTTCTTCAGGAAGCAAAGCTGTTGTAGCTTCGTCAGCTAAAGTCGCTGTTTCCTTTGCTACAGCTGATATTTTACCAGCAACCGGCTCCTCATCTTCATACCCGAAGAGATATGTCAAAGCGAAACCTGCCGCGAATGATACAGCAACCATAAGGATGTATGGAAGAATTTGACCATTACCTGCGTAAAGTGTCAAACCTGGGATGATAGTAACACCCATACCTGTACCGGCAAGGCCAAGAAGAGATGCTACAGCACCACCGATGGCACCCGCAATCAATGAAAGAAGGAATGGTTTGCGGAAACGCAAGTTCACACCAAAGATAGCAGGCTCAGTAATACCGAGGAAGGCAGAAAGAGCTGCTGGGAAAGCAAGAGCTTTCAATTTAGGATTTTTAGTTTTCACACCAACCGCTACAGTTGCAGCACCTTGTGCTGTCATCGCTGCTGTGATAATTGCATTGAATGGGTTCGCACCAGTTGCTACCAATTGAGCTTCCAAGAAGTTGAAGATATGGTGAACACCAGAGACCACGATAACTTGATGAATACCACCGATAAGGAGACCACCAAGTCCCATTGGCAAGTTCAAGATTGCTTGTGTACCAGCCAAGATGTAGTTTTCAACCACGTGGAAGACTGGACCAATAACAAACAAGCCAAGAATAGACATTACAAACAAGGTCACGAATGGCGTTACCAAGAGGTCAAGAACTTCTGGAACAACCTTGCGAACCGCTTTTTCAAACTTGGCACCAACAATACCAATGATGAAAGCTGGCAAGACTGAACCTTGCAAACCAACAACTGGGATAAAACCGAAGAAAGTAGTTGGTGTTACTTCACCGCCTGAAGCAACTGTCCAAGCATTTGGCAATGATCCTGAAATTAACATCATACCAAGTACGATACCGATAGTTTGGTTACCACCAAATACACGGAAAGTTGACCATACAACCAAGGCTGGCAAGACAATAAATGCTGTATCTGTTAGAATTTCAGAATATACTTTTATATCTTCCGGAAGTTCATACCCCATAGACTTAAGTAATCCACGAAGACCCATGAAGAGACCTGTTGCCACAATCGCAGGAATGATTGGAACGAATACATCACCGAAAGTACGGATAGCACGTTGGAAAGCATTACCTTGTTTGGCAGCTTCAGCTTTTTGTTCACCAGTAGTCGCTGTTGGCAAACCAAGTGCAACAACTTCTTCGTAGATTTTGTTTACTGTACCAGTACCAAAGATGATTTGGTATTGACCAGAGTTGAAGAAAGCACCTTGTACTTTTTCAATATCTTCAATTGTATCCTTGTCGATTTTTCCTTCATCAACAACCATAACACGAAGGCGAGTCGCACAGTGGGCAACACTGCGTACGTTCTCACGTCCACCAAGGGCGTCAATGACTTTTTTTGCAATTTCTGTATTATTCATCTTGCAAAAATCTCCTTATTAAATATTTTTTTAATTTTTTGAAAGTGTTTTCAAACTTTCGATGGTTTTATTATATCACTTTTATAAAATATGTCAAACGTTTATCACATTTTGTTTCAATTTTATCCAAAAACATTGTTAAAACTTGATTTTTTGCAAGAAAACGTTTACTATATTAATGAAAAACTAGAAAATTTGGAGAAAATTATGGCATTTACAACAGAGGAGCGTTACAGGGCTTATGCTGACTGGACACCCGAATATATTGAAAAAATAAAGAAGAATACAGAGAGTTCTCCTTGGAGGACAAATTTCCATATTGAGACACCACATGGACTGTTAAATGACCCAAATGGATTTTCTTATTTTAATGGAAAGTGGACGCTTTTTTACCAATACTTCCCTTTTGGTGCAGCACACGGATTGAAATCTTGGGTCCATACAGAATCAACGGATTTGGTCCATTTTGAAGAAACTGGTACGGTTATGTACCCAGATACACCACTTGATAGCCACGGTGCCTACTCTGGCTCTGCCATGGAATTTGGCGACAAGCTCTTCCTCTTCTATACTGGAAATGTCCGCGATGAAAATTGGGTCCGCCATCCATACCAAATCGGTGCCTTAATGGACAAAGATGGTAAGATTGAAAAGATTGATAAAGTCTTGATTGAGCAACCAGAAGATACCACCGACCATTTCCGTGATCCACAAATTTTCAACTATAAAGGGCAATATTACGCTATTGTCGGTGGACAAAATCTGGATAAAAAGGGAATTGTCAAACTTTATAAAGCTGAAAATAACGACTACCTCAACTGGTCCTATGTTGGTGACCTAGATTTTGCCAATGATATGACCGCTTATATGATGGAATGTCCAAATATAGCGTTCGTTGGTGAGCAACCCATCCTTCTCTACTGTCCACAAGGCTTGGACAAAGAGGTATTGGACTATGGCAATATCTATCCAAATATGTATAAGATTGGTCAGAGTTTCGATCCTGAAACAGCAAGCATTGTCGAACCGAGCGAATTGATCAATCTGGACTATGGTTTTGAGTGCTATGCAACGCAGGCCTTTAATGCACCAGACGGTCGAACTCTATCTGTTAGCTGGTTGGCTCTTCCAGATGTGGAATACCCAACCGATGCTTATGACTACCAAGGCTGTCTGTCATTGGTTAAAGAATTAACCATCAAGGACGGTAAGCTCTACCAATATCCAGTCGATGCGATTACCAGTCTTCGTAAAGAAGCTCAGCCATTTTCAGCCCAAAAAGAAACCAATAATGTTTACGAATTGGAACTTGATTTTTCAGCGGACACGAAGCACGAAATCGTATTGTTCGCAAATGAAGAAGAAAAAGGCTTGGTCTTGTCTGTAGACACTGAACAAGGCCAGATTACATTAGACCGTGGCAACTGTGGTCAGCCATTCGCACTCGATTTCGGTACAAGTCGCTCTTGCGAGATTTCTCCAGGAGCTCTTACAGCCAATATCTTCATCGACAAATCTGTCTTTGAAATCTTTATCAATAAAGGAGAGAAAGTATTTTCTGGTCGTGTCTTCCCTGATGCGGATCAGTCTGGTATCGTCATTACGACTGGTAATCCGACCGGAACCTACTACCATTTAGATTATGGTCGCAAAACTAACTGATGTCGCACAGTTAGCTGGGGTCAGCCCAACAACTGTCTCGCGCGTTATCAATAAAAAAGGATACCTATCTGAAAAAACCATTCGCAATGTCGAAGAGGCTATGCGTGAACTAGGCTACAAACCTAATAATGTAGCTCGTAGTTTGCAAGGTAAATCCGCAAAATTAGTTGGTCTCATCTTCCCAACAATAAACAATATTTTTTATTCTGAATTGATTAGCCATTTAGAAAAAGAGCTTTTTGATCGAGGCTATAAAACCATTATTTGCAATAGCCAGCACGAGTCCGATAAGGAACGTGAGTATCTGGAAATGTTAGCAGCTAACCAAGTAGATGGGATTATCTCGGGCAGTCACAATCTCGGTATCCAAGACTACGACCGTGTCGTAGCTCCAATTATCGCTTTTGACCGCAACCTCTCTCCTTCCATTCCCATTGTCTCTTCCGATAATTTTGCTGGCGGGGTATTAGCTGCCCAAACCTTACAAAAAGCGGGATGTCACAATCCATTAATGATTACCGGAAACGATGATTCCAATTCACCTACCGGCCTTCGCCAAGTAGGTTTCACATCTATTTTGAACAAAGCCGAAGTTTTTCATATCTCCAGTGATTTCTCACCTGTGCGCAAGGAGATGGAAATCCGAGCCATTCTTGAAAAGCAAAAACCAGATGGTATCTTTGTATCTGGAGATGCAACGGCTATGCTGGTATGGAACGTCATTCGTTCATTGAAACTGTCTATTCCAGAAGATATTAAATTGATTGGTTATGATGGAACAAGTTTCATCGAAAACTACTATCCTCAACTGACAACCATCAAGCAACCATTAACCGAAATAGCTCGCCTGCTGGTTGAACTATTAGTTGATAAAATCGAAGGAAAAAAACTGACAAAAACAGACTATATCCTGCCGATTAGCCTACTAGCAGGAGCTAGTATATAAAAAAACTGTGCCTAATAAATTAGGTACAGCTTTTTTGTGATACATTCTTTTGTTTCTCAAGTAAAAAAGAAGCTCATCAGGCTTCTTCTTTAATAAACTGGCTCAAAACTCCATTGACAAACTTAGCTGAAGATTCATCAGAAAATTCTTTAGCCAATTCAATAGCCTCGTTAACAGCAACACGGGCTGGCGTTTCTTCGAAATGTAAGATTTCAAATAGGCCTAGTCGCATGATATTCTTGTCAATCAAGGTTAAACGGTCTAAGGTCCATCCTGCTTTTAATCGGCTAGATAACTCCTTATCCAAGTCATCACGATAGTCTGCTACACCATTGACAAGGTTAAGGAGAAAGAGCGGAATTTCAACTCCTTCTTGCTCTTCCTCTCTATCATAAAGATAAGAAAACTGAGCTGCCTGAACAGGTTCTTGACCAAATTCAAGTGATACGATTGCCTGCAAAGCGCACTTACGCAGGGCATGTCTGTTATTCTTCATCAAGGAAATCCTCTCCGAATAAATCTTTCAATGCTGGTTTTGGTGTTTTATCAGGAACAATGCCGCTGACATGGATATTAACCGCAGCCACTTGAACTTCTGCATAGTTGTAAACTGCTGTCTTGACTGCACGCTGAATGTCCATTGATACGGCAGGAACATTTACACCATATTCTAGATAGACGTAAATATCCGCAGTCACTCGACCTTCCTCGTCAGTTTCAAGATAAACACCTTTATTTAACGATGTTTTTGACCAACTGTCTGCTACACGCTTATTTTGAAGGGAATGTACTCCATCAACTTTCGCTGCAGCAATGCCTGTAATTACTTCAAGGACGCGAGGTGCGATAACAATCTCGCCTTGATATTCTGTTGTCATAGGCTCTCCTTTCTTAAGAGGAAACGATTAAGCACGTGATACGTAAGTTCCTTCAGCTGTGTTGATAACGAGTTTTTGACCTGCTTCGATAAAGTCTGGTACGTTGACGACAAGACCTGTTTCCATCGTAGCTGGTTTACCTGAACCTGTAACAGTCGCACCTTTGATAGATGGTTGTGTTTCTGCAACGACCAATTCAACAGTTGTTGGTACAGTAACACCAATCACTTCTGTTCCGTAGAACTGGATCTTCACATCGGAATTCTCCAAGATATAGAGCAATTCTTCTTTGATAGTCGCTACTGGAATTTCATACTGATCGTAAGTCTCAGTATTCATGAAATAAGCTGTGTCATCCATTTGGTAAAGGTACTGTGCTGGAACTGTTTCGATAATAGCTTGTTCAAATTTTTCATCTGGACGGTAAGTTGTATCGAAGGTTGAACCTGTACGTACATCACGCAATTTCATACGCATGATGGTGTTTCCTTTACCTGGTTTGTGGTGGCTCGCATCCAAAACTTTAATCAATTTACCCTCAGCTTCGAAGGTCATACCTGCTCTAAGTTTACTTGCTTCAATCATTGTATTGAATACCTCTTCAAATTTTATTTATTCGTTTTATTCTACCACAAACTGTCAAATTTCTCAAATGACAATCAATTCCTTGGGAGCTAATGTCAAGACTTCACAACCGTTTTCCGTAATCAATAGGTCATCTTCGATACGGACACCATATTTGTCATCCAAATAGATACCAGGCTCATCCGTCAAGACCATACCTGCCTTGATAGTCTCGTCAGATTTTCCAAAATACGGATATTCATGAATATCCAAGCCGATACCGTGACCGATGCCGTGTGTAAAGTTGGCTCCGTAACCCGCCGCATTGATAATCTCACGCGGAATAGCGTCAAACTCGCGGTAGGTGACGCCTTCTTTGGCCTGCTCAATTAAAGCCTTATTGGCACGCAAGACCACATCGTAAATCTCACGCTCTTGATCTGTCACATGACCGATATGGATGGTCCGTGTCATATCGCTGACATAATGCTGGTAATAGCAACCAAAATCCAGCGTCAAGGTCTCACCAGTTTGGATAACCTTTTCAGACGCTCTTCCATGAGGCATAGCAGAGCGGTAGCCAGATGCCACGATGAACTCAAATGATGCCCCTTCTGCACCGAGTTGACGCATGCGGTGGTCAAGGAAATGATTGACGTCCATCTCAGTCGTCTGACCTGGTTTGATAAAGTCAAGAACATCAATAAAAGCCTGGTCCGAAATTTGACAAGCACGACGAATGGTCGCAATTTCCTTCTCATCCTTAATCATGCGCAAGTCTTCGATAAAGTTGGACATAGCAACCAGTTGGTAGCCCTCAAAAATGCTAGTCAGACTTTGATAGAAACCATAGGTCACCTCGCTATCAAAACCAATGGTTTCAAGTCCATCTTCCTTAATCACCTTAGCAATTTCTTCAAGAGCAAAACGGCTGTCAATAATATCAAAACCTTTTACTGATGCCTTGGCTATCAAAGTATAACGCGAATCAGTCACAAACAAGCGACGCTTGCCACTGATGAAGACAGTCGCCTCTGTTCCCCAAAAACCAGTTAGGTAGTAAATATTGTTTTGACCAGTCACCAAGATTCCATCAACAGTTGATTGAGCTAATTTTGCTTCGAATTTTTCAAGTCTTTTTTGCATCCTATTCCTCCAATGATTTTTTAACTATTATAGCAGAAATGCGGACAAATACCAATTCTTTCTAGCAGATAGAGAAAAAAGCCGCAGAGGCGACTTTTTCATACTAACCGCAGAGAATAGCGTTCTTTAATTTTTTGTGAATTCCGCGTTTCTCAGTGTTGAATCAGTAGTGTCTAATGTTAGGACCCCATCAACAATTTCATAATCCACGGTCGAATTATCATTTTCTGCTGTTAGAGTTTTTCTCTCCTGATCAACAGTCAGGCCTTGTTCTTTAGACTGGGTTTGACCATCTTCCCCTTTTTCTTCAAAAGTAAGGGTTCCAGTATTATTTTCAATTTTGATAATTACTGTGTAAGTAGTACCGTCTTCTTCCCTTGAATAGGTATAGGTTCCATTATCATTTTTAGCACCGCAAGCAACCAAAATACATAAAGTAAGACTGATAAAAATACATGTTATAAACTTTTTCATTGCCTTCTCCATAATTATCGAATTTTATACTCAACGAAGTCTCGAATACGCTCTGAAGTATATGATGTTCGTGCCACTTTTTGCCCTTTTTCATTGACTATTAGTTCATATATTCCTTGACCATCATAAACATAATAGACTTCTTTTTCATTTTCACGTTGCAATACATAAGCGTACTTGATATTCGTTATTTCTTGGTTATCTTCTGTATAATAGCCCGTCAAACTATTAGGATCAACGATTTTATATGATTTTTGAAGATAGGAAATATCTGAACTATCGAGTCTCATCGCTTGAACAAATTCATTAAATGATTCAAATTTGTAAGATTCCTTATCACTATTTATTGAATCCGAATATTGTTTGATTTGATAATAGGTATACTGGATTGCCGAACTAGCTTTATTTTTCTTTTCTAATATAACTGCATTTTCTGGATGTTCAGAATCACCATACTTGACTGTTCCATCCACAAGCATCACTTTACCATGAGGCAGTTCCACATATTTACTCCCTCCTGTTGTAAAATATGGTAAAATCTCACCATTTTCATCAACATATTGCTGATACAACCGTCTTGGTTCAGATAATTCCAACTGTCCATAAGACATGGTAGCTACTCCTGAGCTAAGACGGGCAGTTTTCCTGATAATATCAAACTCTCCCTTATCATTTACATATAAGGTTCCTCCTCCATTTTGAATTTCATCTATCTGTTGTGATTCAGTGTAGGCAGTGTAGTAACCATCTTTCGTAATTTCAATTTCAAACTTAACTTCCCAGATTCGCCCATCAACTTCCTGCTTCTGTGTTATTTGATAAACTCCAACATACGCTTGAAGAGCCTTTTTAACATTCTCCTCCACTACCAGATCATCAGGTAGCGGAGAATAGTCAGCTGGCGTCACTTTCTCACTCTTCGTTGTACTTGAACTTTCAGTTACCTTTTGTGTACTACTGGAGGTTTCATGATTCACTTGACTAGTCTGTTCCGTCTGACCACAAGCTACTAGACTTAAAGTTGATGTTGCTAACAACAATTTTAATAGATACTTTTTCATATTATCCCCTATAATTTAATATTAATCATACAATTTCGACAGTTTATTTATTAAGCATGTTCTTCTACGGTTTCGGCTGGATGAGCTCCAACATAGCCACGGTCACACCGTTGCGGAAGGTGCTTTCAATAGCCTTGTCGCTGAGTCCGATGCCGACTGCCACCTGGAGGTTATTCAGGTCCTTCATCATGACAGCCTTGTGGCCTGCAGAACGCATCCACGTGCTGAAGAGGGTGTTAGCGATGTAAACTTCGTTGCTTGCTTTGCTTGCGCTTAGAGCCGTCCCCAGCTGGTCGGAATTTTCTCCACGCCAGCCTTGCTGTGCACGTTGCTCTTGTGTATAAACAGTTGGAAAATATGTTCCGTTCGGACGATAGTGTGCCCCTTTCTCTTCTCCTTGATAACGTAAGCTACCGTGGTCAGCCATTTCGTTAGCACGTTGCGTTGCTGCTGCCTGTACCACTGAGTCTATACCTCCATAGCTGACAGATGATAATCCCTCAGCTAGGCGGGCTTGATTCAGCAGTCGAACAAATTCATCATTCAACTTTTGAAGATTGATAAGCATCTCGATCTTCTCGAAGGTCTCCTTGGTAGCCCCAGTCCGGATGCTATCTCCGGTCACACCGCCTTTCTTTGCGATAAAGGCGTCCTGCAGCTCCTCAGTAAGAGACATAAACTCGTCCAGTGTCAAGGTCTTCTTATCAAGCAAGTTAGTGCTTGCAGGTTTGGTACCGACCACAAGGACCTCGTTGACTGGTGCAGTCTCAGAGATGACCTCGCGGGCTTCGCTTATTTGACCAGTACGGTTATTGGTGACCCGTGTGATACGGACCTTACGCTCCCCGTTTACTCCCTGAACTTTGATTTTTGTTTCACCTTCTGGGAGATTCGAATCTTCTTCCTTGATTGAAGCATAGGCAAGCACTTCCGTTTCTGTCAGAATTTGACTCGTCTCTTCTTTCTTGGTGCCAACTTCTACTATACGCTTAATTGGCTGAATAACCTCTGGTTGACCCACCATTTCAGAGGCGACCTTGACGCCGTCCACATAGGTATCCTTATAGGTCTGTGTTTGCTGACCATCTACTCCTGCTACTAACTCACGACTTTCACCTTCAAATAAGCTATCCACCTGACGAGTTTCCGTAGTAAATGGAATGACACTTGTTTCTTGGCGAGTTTGGTAACGAACAACAGCCTTTGTACCGACTTCAATAACCTCATTCACTGGTTCGACACGCTCTTCTTTTACTAGTTCACGCGCCGTTTCATTGCCGTTTGTTTTAGTAATGCGGTAGGTTTGGGTTAGTGTTCCCTTTCTTCCTTTTGTAAGTGTACGAGTTTGACCTTTTTCCAAGTTTGGATTCTGATGAGTTTCAACAGTGTAGTCAAGCTCTGTTACCTTAGTTTCCTCTGTTGTCTCAACAACCGCCTTTGGCTTAGTGCCGTATTCAATGACTTGCGTAACTGGTTGAGCAACAACTTCGGTGCTAACCACTTCTTCACTAATGAGTACACCTGTAGAATCGTAGACTTTCTTTGTAAGGGTCTGGGTTTGTCCGTTAACTCCTGCTACCAGTACACGTTCGGAGCCTACTTCCAGATCCGCATTGGCACGGCGCTCTGTAGCAAATGAAATAGTTGCCAAGCTCTCGACAAGCTCTTCTCGATTTTTAGAAACCTCATCATTATAGGCAATTACTTCTGTAACAGGGGCAATTGTTTCAGTCGCAACGATCTCACGAGCGGTCTCTACATTATTGGTATAAATCACTTTAGTGGTGACTATTTCCTTTCCATCCACACCTTGTGTAAGAACCTTGCTTTCTCCAGCTGGCAAACTTGTATCTTTCACATAGCTAGTTTCATACTTGATAACCGTTACCTGTTTCTCTACATCTGTTCGAACTGTATCAACAGGTCGATCTGGTTCTGCTGGATTAGTTGGAAGTTCTGGACTAACAGGTTGCTCCTCACCAGGTGTAACAGGCGTTTCCGTATCCCCTGGTACAGCTGGTTTTTCCACTGGAGCTGGTATTTCTGGCTGGACTGGTTTCTCCGTTTCTGAAATAACCTTGTCTTCTGTACCGATAACCTGACCACCTCCTGTTTCTTCAACAGGTTTCTCTGCTGGCTTACTTTCTGCTGGGACTTCTTCAACCTTGTCTTCAGACGGGGTTGGTTCTGTCGGAGTGTCTGTTACCTTGTCCTCTGACGGAATTGGTTCTGTTGGGATGTCTGATTTGTTCTCATCTGCTGGTTGGGTTGATTGGACAGGTAGATTCTCAATTTCTTCTGCCTTATCTATTGAACCCGTAGGTAGTGCTGGACTTGTCTCACTGCTCTGCTTTTGCCCTTCCAAATAACCTACAAACTCATAACCTGCAATTGAAATCTTCCCATCTGGGAGTGCCGCCCCTACTGTCAAGGTTTGAGTTTGACCATACTGAGCCAGCTGGGCAACCGTCACGGCAGATACAGAGGTAAAGACTAGACTTCCTCCTACCAAGATCAAGGTCATTGCTGAGCGAACCAACCGTTGATTTTTCCGACCAACAGTTATACCCACCAGCAGCAAGCCTGCCCCAATAGCTCCGGCTAATACACTTGTGTTTGCCCCTGTTTGTGGCAAAATTGAAGACCCTGCTTTCCTATACACAAGATAGTAGGTCACATCTTCTGTCACTTGAGCTGGAAGCTCTGTAAAAATCGCCTTTTTCTCCGCCTCAGTCAATTCCTCAGTCGTTACATAATCATAACGAACCTCTGCAGTCTTAGTCTGTGCATGAACCGATAAACTTGTTAGTAAACCTACTCCTAATAGAGCAGATGCAGCTCCTAAGCCTGTAAATTTACGAATCCCATATCGTAAACGCTGTTTCTTTTCTTCTTGGATGCGCTGAGTTCTACAATAAACCATATAATTCTCCCTTTTATGAAATAGTCTTCAAAAATATTTTACTATTTTCTTTTGTGTAATTCCAATACAGTTTGTATTACATTTTGTAGTATTTATTATTGCTTCAATTCACTATACACTTGTGATAAGGAGCATGTAAATGGTATTTAAACTTAAATCTGATAAAAAAGAAACAGAAATCAAAACCATTCGATTTCCGTCAGAGTTGGTAGATAGAATCGAGGAAGCAATCGTCAAAAAGGATGTCAGTTTCTCCAGTTTTGTCATTCAGGCCTGTGACTATGCCTTGAATAATATGGATAAAGAGCAGTAAAAAAGAGCCGACGGCTCTTTTTTACTTACTTCAACTTCATTTTCAAATACTGTCCTGTAAAGCTGGCTGGATTTTGAGCCACTTCTTCTGGCGTTCCTGTCGCGACAACGGTACCACCACCGACACCGCCTTCTGGCCCCATGTCGATAATATGGTCAGCTGTCTTAATCACATCCAGATTGTGCTCGATGACAAGGACAGTATTGCCGTCATCGACAAATCGGGCCAAGACCTTGAGCAATTGAGCAATGTCCTCGGTGTGCAGGCCAGTCGTTGGCTCGTCCAAGATATAGAGGGACTTACCAGTCGACCGCTTGTGGAGTTCAGATGCCAATTTCATCCGCTGGGCTTCCCCACCTGACAGGGTTGTTGCAGGTTGTCCAAGAGTAACATAGCCCAAGCCCACATCTTGAATGGTGCGGAGCTTGCGTTCGATTTTTGGAATGTGTTTGAAGAACTCGACCGCATCATTAACCGTCATATCAAGGACCTGAGCGATATTTTTCTCCTTGTAGTGTACTTCCAAGGTTTCCGAGTTGTAGCGGTGCCCATGACAGACTTCACAAGGCACAAAGACATCTGGCAGGAAATGCATTTCAATCTTGATAATCCCGTCACCAGAGCAGGCTTCGCAACGACCACCTTTGACGTTAAAGGAGAATCGCCCCTTCTTGTAGCCACGGATTTTGGCTTCATTGGTCTGGGCAAAGAGGTCACGAATATCGTCAAAGACACCTGTGTAGGTGGCTGGGTTGGAACGTGGTGTCCGTCCAATAGGGCTTTGGTCAATATCAATCAGGCGGTCCAAGTGTTCAATTCCTGAAATGGACTTGAACTTGCCTGGCTTGTCCGAATTTCGATTGAGTTTCTGGGCGATAGCTTTTTTCAGAATGGAATTGACAAGGGTTGATTTACCAGAGCCAGATACCCCTGTCACCGCAACAAATTTTCCGAGTGGGAAACGAACCGTTACATCTTGCAGATTGTTTTCCTTGGCACCTGTTACCTCTAGGAAACGACCATTTCCAACACGGCGGTCTAGAGGAACAGGAATTTCACGTTTGCCAGATAGATACTGGCCTGTGATGGATTTCTTATTTTTAGCTACTTGGGCAGGCGTTCCAGAAGCCACGATTTCTCCACCAAAGACACCCGCACCTGGACCAATGTCAATCAACCAGTCCGCCTCACGCATAGTGTCCTCATCATGCTCCACCACGATCAAGGTATTGCCCAAATCACGCATTTTCTTAAGACTGGCAATCAGGCGGTCATTATCCCGCTGGTGCAAACCAATCGATGGCTCATCCAAGATGTAAAGAACACCAGACAGGTTAGAGCCAATCTGAGTCGCCAGGCGAATCCGCTGGCTTTCACCACCCGAAAGGGTTCCTGCAGCTCGTGAAAGGGTCAGATAGTTGAGACCAACGTTATTAAGGAAGGACAAACGATCCTTGATTTCCTTGACAATCGGTGTTGCAATAGTTGCTTCATTTTCAGACAAGGTCAGATTTTCAATGACTTCCAGATGATCCGCCACGGACAAGTCAGACAGCTGCCCGATATGAAGTCCCTGCTCGCCACCAACTTTAACAGAAAGAGCTTGGTCATTGAGGCGATAGCCGTGGCAGGTCCCACAGGTCAATTCATTCATATAAGTCTTCATGACCGTCCGCGTGTAATCACTATTGGTTTCACGGTAGCGGCGGTTAATATTGGTAATCAGGCCCTCAAATGGAATGTCGATGTCTCGGACTCCACCGAACTCATTTTCATAATGGAAATGGAATTCTTTTCCGTCAGAACCGTTGAAAATCAGGTTCTTCTCCTCTTCCGTCAATTCCTCAAAAGGCTTGTCCATGTCCACACCAAAGTGGTTCATAGCTTGCTCCAACATCTGAGGGTAGTAGTTGGAAGAGATTGGATTCCAAGGAGCCAAAGCACCCTCACGCAAGGTCTTGCTGGCATCTGGGACAATCAAATCCGTATCCACTTCCAGCTTCATGCCCAAACCGTCACAGTCGCTACAAGACCCAAAAGGAGCATTGAAAGAGAAGAGGCGAGGCTCCAACTCGGGCACCGTAAAGCCACAAACTGGGCAGGCATAGTACTCGGAGAAAAGCAATTCCTTCTCATCCATGGTATCGATGATGACATAACCGTCCGCAATCCGCAAGGCCGCCTCAATGGAGTCAAAAAGCCGCGAGCGAATGCCTTCTTTGATGACAATCCGATCGACCACGACCTCAATGTTGTGAGCCTTACTCTTGGACAACTCAGGCACTTCTGACACATCATAGACATCGCCATTGACACGGACCCGAACGTAGCCGTCCTTCTGCACTTTCTCAAAAATGGTCTTGTGCTGCCCCTTTTTCTTTCGCACAATCGGAGCTAAAATCTGCAAACGCTGGCGTTCTGGCAATTCCAAGACCTCATCAACGATTTGTTCCACCGAAGAAGCCGCAATTGCACCATGACCATTGATACAGTAAGGCACCCCGACCCGAGCATAAAGCAGGCGGAGATAGTCATTGATTTCCGTTGCCGTTCCAACCGTCGAACGCGGGTTACGCGAGGTTGTTTTTTGGTCTATGGAAATAGCAGGGCTGAGACCCTCTATGGAATCCACATCGGGCTTGTCCATGTTGCCCAAGAACTGACGAGCATAGGCAGACAAAGACTCTACATAACGGCGTTGACCTTCGGCATACAAGGTATCAAAAGCCAAACTCGACTTACCAGACCCCGACAAACCAGTCACCACCACCAACTTCTCACGCGGAATGGTCACATCAATATTTTTCAAATTATGGGCACGCGCCCCATGAATCACAATATTTTCTTGCATAACATGATATAAGTGCGTTAAGAAAGCAAGAAGAAAATAGGAAAATGTGACGCCACTTCGTGACAAAACATTTTGTCTTTTTCTCGACGCTTTTAGCACGCATTCAAATCCTTTCTTAAGAGGCTATAAGCTATGGTATACGGAACAAGGAAAAGTCCGTACAACTTATTCGCTTAAATGTCTACATATTATAACACATTTCTATATAAAACCTTTCCGAAACTGCACATTTTTTGGTATAATAGAGGTTGCGTTAACGCAACAAAGATAAAAGGAGGGCAAAGATATGAAACAAATTTTTCTATCAACCATGACTGATTTAGAAGAAATCCAAACCTTTGAACCAGGGGCTTGGATTAATTTGGTCAACCCCTCCCAGAGCGAGTCTATGGAAGTGGCTGAGCACTATAAAATTGACATCGCTGACCTGCGAGCACCGCTCGATGCGGAAGAATCCTCTCGTATCACTGTCGAAGATGACTATACGCTCATCCTGGTCGACGTCCCAATTCTTGAAGAACGAAACAACAAGACATATTATATTACTATTCCTTTGGGAATTATTCTAACAGATGATGCGATTATCACAACTTGTTTGGAACCATTGCCACTGTTTGAGCAGTTTATCCATCGTCGTCTACGGAATTTCTTCACTTTCATGAAGTCTCGTTTCGTTTTCCAAATTCTCTACCGCAATGCTCAACTCTACTTGTCAGCCCTACGGACCATTGACAGAAAGAGCGAAGAGATTGAGAAGCAACTCCATGAGGCCACTCGAAATGAAGAATTAATTGTACTCATGGAATTGGAAAAAACCATCGTCTACTTCAAGGCTTCCCTCAAAACCAATGAGCGTTTGGTCAAAAAACTTGCTAGTTCCTCACGTCTACTCCGTAAGTATGAAGAGGATGAGGATTTGCTTGAAGATACCTTGGTCGAAACCCAACAGGCCATTGAGATGGCAGACATCTATGGTTCCATCCTGAACTCTATGACCCATGCCTTTGCTTCTATCATTTCTAACAATCAGAATACCATCATGAAAACCTTGGCATTAGTGACAATCGTTCTCTCTATCCCAACCATGGTCTTCTCTGCATACGGTATGAACTTTAAGGATAACATCATTCCCTTTAACGATATTCCCTATGCTTTTTGGTGGATTATCCTCTTCGCATTTGCAATCAGCCTATCACTCACCTTCTACTTCATCCGTAAGAGATGGTTTTAACCTAAGGAGATTAACATGTCATTTACAGAAATCAACGGATTAACAAAAAAGAACCAAGAATTTATCCATATTGCGACCAACCAACTGATTAAAGATGGAAAGTCTGATAGCGAAATCAAAGAACTCTTGGAAGAAATTTTACCAACTATCATTGAAAAGCAAAAAACTGGCGTGACTGCCCGCAATCTCTATGGAGCACCAAGTGAGTGGGCTGCTAGTAAGACAATTTCTGAACAGGAAAAGAAAGACCAAGTGGAATACAATGAAAATCCATGGTTGATGTGGCTAGATTCTAGTCTTTTCATGCTTGCAATTATTGCTGGTATCAATGGTTTGATGAATCTTTTTGGCCAAGGTGCACAGTATGGGCTATTAACATTATTTGTCATCGGTTTCGGTGTTGGTGCAGGAATGTACTTGATGTACCATTTCGTTTACAGAGAACAAATTAAAACTGGGCAACGTCCTAAATTGCTGAAAGCTATCGCTTTTCTCGGACTTGCTACGCTGGCTTGGTCAGTCGTTTTCATTCTAGCAGCACTGATTCCAGTCGCATTTAACCCAGTTCTCCCTCCGCTTGTTACTATTCTTATCGGAGCTGCTGCTTTCGGTGCACGCTACCTCTTGAAAAAGAAATATAACATTCGCAATGCCATGTCCCCAGTTCAATAATAAAACAAAGCGATTGGAATATTCCAGTCGCTTTGTTTATCTATACAGTCCAGCTATCAAATCACCCGAGAACTTTATTCGATGTCACTTGTCTATGTACTCTGCTAAAATAGTCTATCCCCAGACCGTGCCTCGCTTTCTTACTTCTTGGCTCGGGTTGAAACAGTCCATTCAAGAACTTAATTCATTTTCTTAATTTCGAGCTCATGAAAAATGAACCATTCTGTTATTGCACTTTTCGCATTTCTAGAGCGCAAGAAAAAATCGCCACACAGGGCGATTTTTTTAATCTTCGTTTACGAATGGTAAAAGAGCCATAACGCGAGCACGTTTGATAGCTGTTGTTACTTTACGTTGGTTTTTAGCTGAAGTTCCAGTTACACGGCGTGGAAGGATTTTTCCACGTTCAGAAATGAAACGGCTAAGAAGCTCAGTATCTTTGTAATCAACATATTCAATTTTGTTAGCTGCGATATAGTCAACTTTTTTACGGCGTTTGAAACCGCCACGACGTTGTTGAGCCATGTGTGTTCTCCTTTATATTATTAGTTTCAGACCTAGAATGGTAGGTCATCGTCTGATATATCCATTGGATTGCTTGCTCCAAATGGACTTTCTTCTCGAGCGAAGTTTGGTGTAGATTGTGCAGGTGCTTGATAAGGTGAGTTATAGTCATTTCCTCCAGCAAACGAGTTGCCAGCTGAATAGCCTCCACCTTGACCTTCACGGGCAGTACGGCTTTCCAAGAGTTGGAAACTTTCTGCAACTACCTCAGTAACGTAGACACGTTGCCCTTGCTGATTGTCATAGCTACGAGTCTGGATACGACCAGTAACACCAATCAGAGCACCTTTCTTAGCCCAATTCGCCAAATTCTCAGCTTGTTGACGCCAAATGACTACGTTGATAAAGTCCGCTTCACGCTCACCGTTTTGATTTTTAAAATTGCGGTTAACCGCCAAAGTAAAAGTCGCAACAGCTTGATTAGACGGAGTATAACGAAGTTCTGCATCACGGGTCATACGACCAACCAATACTACATTATTAATCATACAACACCTTCTTACGCGTCAAGTTTGACAATCATGTGACGAAGAATGTCGCCGTTGATTTTTGACAAACGGTCAAACTCTTTAAGAGCTTCATCGTTGTTAGCTTCAACGTTAACGATGTGGTACAAACCTTCGCGGAAATCTTTGATTTCGTATGCAAGGCGACGTTTTTCCCATGCTTTTGATTCAACGATAGTTGCACCGTTGTCAGTCAAGATAGAGTCAAAGCGTGCTACCAAAGCGTTTTTAGCTTCTTCTTCAATGTTTGGACGAATAATATAAAGAATTTCGTATTTAGCCATTGATATGTTCCTCCTTTTGGTCTAATGACTCATGGTCTAGCCACGAGTAAGTGAGGGATACTCACAGAAAATAATTATACCATAATATAGAAAATGTGCAAGCGAAAACAGTTTTCCGAAAACATTTTCACAAAAAATAAAGACTGCCCAAACAAAGGGCAGCCCTATGGATTAAGCTACAATCGCTTTTGCTACTTCTTCTGTTGTCATGCGTGAGAAATAGTGTGTTGTGTCGATTTCTTGGAGTTTCGCTAGGACATCTGCGTATTCGTAGCGAGT
Source organism: Streptococcus sp. 2018037 (assembly GCF_019754195.1). Taxonomy (NCBI): domain Bacteria; kingdom Bacillati; phylum Bacillota; class Bacilli; order Lactobacillales; family Streptococcaceae; genus Streptococcus; species Streptococcus sp. 2018037. Next base: position 9,426 of record NZ_JAIJZQ010000027.1, on the reverse strand, counting down.
ACCTACCAGCAAATCTTCAATATCCGATACATCACCAATACCGAAGAAGTCTCCGTAAATCTTGATGGATTCGATGACGGATTTTTCAGCCTTGATGTAGGTTGTGATTTTACCAGCTGGGTAACGTACGCTACGCTCCACAGTGTATTCTGGTGTTTGACCGTAGGTCCAATCCCATGTCGCAAACTGGGTATCACGGATTTCTTGGATACGGGCCAAGTCGTCTTCTGACAAGACATACTCGTCCATGTCTGGATATTCTTGCTTCATCTGGTTGAGAATGGCGTCCTTGAACTCCAGAACGGTCATCTTCTCTGGCAATTCGTTGTTGATATTGGTCACGCGGGCACGGACTGACTTGACGCCCTTGGACTCAATCTTGTCCTTGCTGACCTTGAGGGCACTTGCCAGGACTGACATATCCACATCAAAAAGCAGGCAACCGTGGTGCATCATACGGCCTTTGGCATAGGCTTGAGCATTGCCACAGATTTTCTTACCGTCGATTTCCAGGTCATTACGGCCGGTGAAATTCGCCTCAACACCCAGTGTCGCAAGGGTATCAATCACAGGCTTGGAGAAGGTTTTGAAGTCAAAAGCTCCCTCGTCCGCCTTATTTGAAATAATAGTATAGTTGAGGTTGTTGAGGTCATGATAGACAGCGCCACCACCTGACAGACGGCGAACAACATGGATGCCCTTTTCGTCTGTGAATTCCTTGTTGATTTCTTCAATAGCATTCTGGTGCTTACCGATAATGATGGCAGGCTCATTGATCCAGAGAATAAAAATTTCGTCAATATCTGTTAATTCCTTGAAGGCATAGGCTTCGAGGGCGATGTTATAAGCTGGGTCATTGCTGTTGTTTACGATGTATTTCATGCAAAACTCCTTTATTGTTAACTAATTTTTATTATAGTGGAAACGATAACAAAAGACAAGTCCGAAGACCTGTCTCTCATGTTTTATCCACATCAGCTCCATTTGTAGCAATGACTTTCTTATACCAATCAAATGATTTTTTCTTAGAGCGTTTGAGAGTGCCATTTCCTTCATTGTCGCGGTCAACGTAGATGAAGCCGTAGCGTTTTTTCATTTCGCCCGTTCCAGCAGAAACTAGGTCAATGCAGCCCCAAGTGGTGTAGCCCAAGAGTTCAACACCATCTTCGACAATGGCGTCGCGCATAGCTAAGACGTGTTGACGGAGGTAGTCGATACGGTAATCATCTTCTACATAGCCATTTTCATCTGGCGTGTCAACTGCTCCCAGACCATTTTCTACCACAAAGAGTGGTTTTTGATAGCGATCCCAGATAGAGTTGAGGGTAATGCGGAAACCGAGCGGGTCAATCTGCCAGCCCCATTCCGATGCGTCTAGGTAAGGGTTTTTAATGGAAGCAAAGATATTGCCTGCTGTTTTTTCCTTCTCTGCTGGATCGCCAGATGCAACACGGCTAGAGTAGTAAGAGAAGGAAATGAAGTCCACCGTATGCTCTTTCAGGAGTGCTAGGTCTTCGTCGGTCATTTCAATCTCAATACCTGCACGTTCCCATTTCTTCTTGGCATAGTTTGGATAATAGCCACGCGCCTGAACATCGATGAAGAAATAATTTTCACGGTCTTCTTGCAGACCTTCCCAGACATCACGTGGGTGACAGGTGTGTGGGTAGTATTGACCTGCGGCCAACATACAACCAACCTTGTTTTCTGGGTCAATTTCATGGGCTAATTTTGTGGCAATGGCTGAGGCAACAAGCTCGTGGTGAGCAGCTTGGTATTTTACCTGCTCCACATTTTCGCCTTCTTCAAAGTAGAGACCAGTCCCCATAAATGGTGCATGGAGAATCATGTTGATTTCGTTGAAGGTCAGCCAATATTTGACCAAGCCCTTGTAGCGTGTGAAGAGGGTATGGCACAGGCGTTCATAAAATTCAAGCATCTTACGATTGCGCCAGCCGCCGTAGGTCTCAATCAAGTGCATTGGACAGTCAAAGTGGGTAATGGTCACAAGGGGCTCAATGCCGTACTTGTGGCATTCCTTGAACAAGTCTTCGTAGAATTGCAAGCCTTTTTCGTTAGGCTCTAGTTCATCTCCCTTAGGAAAAATACGAGACCAGGCGATGGATAGGCGATAGGTCTTAAAGCCCATTTCTCCAAAGAGAGCAATATCCTCCTTGAAATGGTGGTACATGTCAATAGACTCTTTGGCTGGGTAGAAATAACCGTCCTCAAAGTCAAACATCTTCTTACGTCCAGTGATAATGGCTCCTCGATCTTCACCAATTGGCACTACGTCAACATTGGCAAGTCCACGCCCGTCCACATCATAGGCCCCCTCACATTGGTTGGCAGCTGTTGCACCACCCCATAAAAATCCTTCTGGAAATACTTTTGTTACTGTCATTTTTTCTCCTTTTCCTAGCTCTGTTGTTGATAAAGAATCTCTCTGTTCACAGGGTCAACGACACTGACTAGGTCATACTTCCCATCTTCATAATCAAAGGACAATATAGCACAATTACGCATCCGAACTTGTGGATAATCTGTCAATACCTGCCTGAAAAATTGAGCTATGGCAGCTCCGTGACTGACCACTAAAACAGATTATGCCCCCAATGGTTTCGACCATTCGTTGTCGGGCATCTTGATAAGACTCTCCTCCAAAGGTGACAAAGTAATCACCGTAGCCAATATCTCCTTGGAGAGGAGGGTTAAGATATTCCTGTTGACCCTCGAAAGCTCCAAAATCCTGTTCTTTCAAGCCTTTCAAGCGAATATAGTCCAGCCTCCCTGTAACCAATTCAGCTGTATCACAGGCACGTTCTTGGGTTGAAGAATAGATTTTATCGAACTCAATCCCTTGCTCTTGAAAATACTGGTGAGCAGCTAGTGCTTGCTCTTTTCCCAAATCTGTCAAGGGAGAATCACAGGCCCCTTGAATCCGACCTTGTTGATTAAACCGAGTTTGTCCATGGCGCATTAAGTACAATTTTGTTGCCATTTTCCTCCTCCTTACAAATCAATCACTTGATTGAGGACAGGATTGATTACTTTGACTAAGCGAATCTGGTCCCCATCGTATTCTAACTGGCAAATGGCACAGTTGCTAAATCGGAAATCAGCTGGAAGTTCGATTTTGTGGTGCAACATAAAACCCCACATGGCTGCACCATGACTGACAGCCAACACCGTTTTTTCATCCTGTTCTGACACCGTCTCTTCTACCGTCTGAGCTACTCGTTGTCCGACTGTACGAATATCCTCACCTCCGAAAGGCACCAAGAGGTCTTCAAATGAATTGGCTCCTGGACGAAACTTGGGCAAAAGCATTTCAGGTTGTGCTTCGAAAATGCCGAAATCCATTTCTTTGAGCCCTTTTAATTGCTGGACATTCTCCTGACCTGACACAATCTTAGCAGTATCTGTCGCACGTTCCTGTGTGGAAGAATAGACTGCACCAAACTGGACGCCTTGCTCAGCAAAGTAATTCTTAGCCGCCTGTGCTTGCGCTCTGCCATTTTCCGTCAAAGGAGAATCGCAAACGCCCTGTACACGACCTTGGGTGTTAAAAAGTGTTTCCCCATGGCGCATCAAATAGATTATTTTTACCATAGAACCTCCTAGTCATTCAAAATGCTTGCTCCGTTACTTGCGATAAGGTCCTTATACCAGAAGAAAGAATCCTTCCGTGAACGGTCAAAGCTGCCATTTCCTTGGTCATCCGCATCTACATAAACAAAACCGTATCGTTTGGACATTTCTGATGTTGAAGCTGAAACCAAGTCCGTACAACCCCACCAGGTGTAACCCATGAGTTCTACCCCATCTTCGATGGCTTCATACATTTGTTCCACATGTTTGCGAAGGTAATCAATCCGATAATGATCGTGAATTGATCCATCCTTCTCAACCGTATCCAAGGCACCTAGGCCATTTTCCACAATGAAGAGTGGAACTTGGTAACGGTCGTAGAGTTTATTGAGTGTGAGACGGAGGCCGACAGGATCAATCTGCCAACCCCAATCGGAGGCTTCCAGATATGGATTGGCTTCGCCTAGAATCAAGTTTCCTGCTGTCGCTTTTTGCTCTGGCGTTTGATTATTTGGATGGCGGGTAACAGAGGTCATATAGTATGAGAAACTCATAAAATCCACGGGGTATTGTTTCAAAATCGCTTCATCGCCTGGTTCAAAGTGAATGGTAATATTATTTTCCTTGAAGAAACGCTTCATATAGCGTGGATATGCACCACGAACTTGTACGTCTGAATAGAAGAGATTGCTCTGATCTTTTTGAATGGCATACATCACATCATCAGGATGACAGGTTGCTGGATAGGCTTCCATACGGGCCAGCATACAACCAACCTTGTTTTCTGGATCAATCTCATGAGCAACTTTTGTTGCTAAACTAGAAGCGACAAACTGATGGTGGACTGCTTGGTACATTTCGTCCAAGTGCAACTGACCATCTTCAAATAGCAGGCCGCCTGATAAATAACCAGTCATACCAAGGATATTGATTTCATTGAAGGTTAACCAATACTTGACCTTGCCCTTGTAACGATTGAAAACTGTTTCTGCATAGCGAACGAAGAAGTCAATCACTTTGCGGTTCTTCCAGCCGCCATATTCCGTCACCAGATGAACTGGGAATTCATAATGCGAAAGGGTCACCAATGGTTCGATGCCGTATTTATTGAGTTCATCAAAGACCTTGTCGTAGAATGCCAAACCTTCTTCATTTGGCTCTAATTCATCACCTTTCGGGAAAATACGTGGCCAAGCAATTGAAAGTCGGAAGGTTTTAAAGTCCATCTCCGCATAGAGTGCAATATCTTCTTTATAACGATGGTAGAAATCTGACCCCCAGCGTTTAGGATAGAGCCCTTCCGTATCATTCATTGCAAATTCGAGCTTTTCTCGATTCATCGGAGTAGTGAACTCACTCCCCATCGATTTACGCTCCTCTGGTGAAACCGCACGGGATGTATCGGAAGTCGCAAAGCCACGCCCTCCTTCTCCGAATCCTCCCTCAAACTGATTGGCTGCTGTTGCACCTCCCCAAAGAAATCCTTTTGGAAATTGTTTTTTTGACATGATTTTTTCTCCTTTACAGGTTCATTTTTTAATTGAAAGAAAAACGGCACATCGCCGTCTTCCTTATTCCACATCTTCACCATTGCTGGCAATGACTTTCTTGTACCAGTAGAATGAATCTTTTGGTGTTCTGTCAAGTGTTCCATTTCCAGCATCATCCATATCAACGTAGATAAAGCCGTAGCGTTTCCGCATTTCACCTGTTCCTGCTGACACTAGGTCGATACAACCCCAAGTGGTGTAGGCAATCAAGTCTACGCCGTTGGCAATAGCATCTGCCATGGCATTAACATGGGCACGATGGTAGTCGATCCGGTAATCATCGTGGATAGCCCCATCTTCTTCCACCGTATCAAAGGCTCCCAAGCCATTTTCCACAACCATGAGTGGAATTTCATAGCGGTCGTACATTTTTTCAAGGTAGTATTGGAGTCCAGACGGATCATGTGCCCAACCCCAGTCTGAGTAAGTCAAGTAAGGGTTTTTGGCACCTGCAGAGAAGTTGCCTGATACTGTATCATCTGACTGGTGAGTGGTGACAACGTTTGACATATAGTAAGAGAAGGTGTACATATCGACTTTCCCTTTGGCCAGGACTTCTAGGTCATCCTCCGCCATTTCAACTACTACATTGTGTTCTGCCCAGAGGCGTTTGGCATAGGTGCCATATTTTCCTTTGGCCTGCACATCACCACAATAGTAGATGTTTTGCTCCCAAGCGTGTTGGTTGGCAAGAATGTCTGCTGGGTCACAGGTGCCTGGGTAGAAGGTGATACCACAAATCATGTTCCCAATTTTATTTTCTGGATCAATCTCATGCCCAATTTGAACAGCCTTGGCAGAGGCAACAAACTGGTGGTGGAGGCTTTGGTAAGCATCTTGGTAATCCTGGTCCGTCATATCATCACCAAAGAGGTCCAAGAACATGATGCCACCGTTGATTTCATTGAAGGTTAACCAGTATTTAACAAGCCCCTTGTATTCCTTGAAAATGGTTTCCGCATATTTGACATAGAAATCAACAAGCTTGCGGTTTTTCCAGCCACCGAAACGTTGTTCCAGGCTAAGCGGTGTATCAAAGTGCCAAATGGAAACCAGCGGCTCAATACCATACTTGCGGCATTCTTCAAAAACAGAACGGTAGAAATCAAGACCTGCTTGGTTTGGCTCTGCATCATCACCATTTGGGAAAATCCGTGCCCATGAAATGGACAAGCGGAAAACAGAGTAGCCCATTTCAGCGAAGAGTTTGATGTCTTCTTTATAGCGGTGGTAGAAATCCACAGCCTTGTGGTTTGGATAATAATGGTCTTCTAGGACGGCATAGGTTGCCCCTTCTGGCAGATGACCACCAGCATGACCCATAGAAGCATACTTGCCTGGCTTGCCGTCCTTGTCAATGTAGGTCGTATAGCGGGGGCTGTTGACAGAACCTCCTGTTGTAACGTCTGTCTGGACCAAACCACGTCCGTCTACATTATAGGCCCCTTCTGCCTGGTTGGCTGCAATAGCTCCTCCCCAGAGGAAATTTTTTGGAAATCGTGACATAAGCTTCTCCCTTATCTTTTTTCTGATAAATATAGTATAAACAGATTTGAAACCCTTTTCTTCTCAAATAATATGCTATAATGATACTATCCTACGAATTGGAGAATTGTATGCAACCACCATTGACGGATAATAACTTCAAACACGCAGTTGACTATGATAGTCAATTATTGCCTTACAAGTTTTATCACACCAGTGTCATGAACGGGATTCCTGATGTTCTTTTTCATTGGCATAATGAATTTGAAATCAACTATGTTTACGGAGGAACAGCTCGCTACCATATCGACTACGATTATTTCAATAGTCAGGCTGGTGATATTATCCTTATTCGGCCCAATGCTCCGCATTCCATTCACCCGATTGAACAGCGGGGACATGAAACGGATACTCTACTCTTTCATCTGGATATGCTGGGGGCTTCTCACTTGGACAAAACCAGCATGCTCTATCTCCAACCCCTGCAGACGGATGTCTTCAAGTGTGTTCCACGCATCCAAGCCCAAGACCCAGGCTATGCAGAAATCAGACAGTGCTTACTAACCATTTTCGAATTGGTCAGACACCAGCCACCCTACTTTGAACTACCACTCAAGAGTCGACTCTTTGACCTCTTCTACCTGCTCTACCGCCACCGCTACATTGTCCGAAAAAATACCGATGATATGTATCGGAAGAATGAAAAACTGCGGTTATTGATCGAGTACATCCAGCAACATTATGCGGACAACCTGACCATTGAAGAGCTGGCAGGCCGAATGGGTTATACAAAAACTCACTTTATGACAGTCTTCAAGCAACAAACTGGAACTTCCTGTATGGAATTTATCATCCAAGTCCGTCTGCGATCCGCAACCGAGCTCTTGACTAACACCCTCAAACCAGTCCTGGAAATCGCCACCGAAGTCGGCTTCAATAACCTGTCCAACTTCAACCGCCAGTTCAAGCAATACTACCACACCACCCCTAGCAACTACCGCAAGCAATTGCGGAAGAATAGGGCCTACACCAATTTTGATAAATAATAGAAAGGACTAGGGCCTCCGTATTTGGTTGAACTGAATACGGGCTACGGACTGGGCCAAAAAGATAAACGAGAACTGGACGCTTGCGTCGTCGTTCTGTTTCCTACGTCATTTAGTTTTTCTTTTATTACTTCGTTAATTCGCTTTGCCGTACTTCAGTACTGCCTACAGCTCATTGCCTAGTACTAAAAGTAAACTAAAAGACTCTATTTTGTCTGTGTCCGCATAACGCCCTTTATATCTTAGATTATGATCACCATGCATCTTTACTATACTGGACCAGCTGACAATGCGCGTGCGTTCGCTCAGGAAATGGAAGCTAGTGGCATTGCGGACCGCATTCGCCAACAGGCTGGCAACCTGCGTTACCAATACTTTGCTCCGCTCGACGATCCCCATTCCATCCTCTTGGTTGATAGTTGGACGGACCAAGCCGCTCTGGATATCCACTATGCTTCCCCTATGATGCAGGAAATCCTAGATCTACGGAGCAAGTACCAGCTGACTGTGACAGCAGAACGATATAGCAGTGATGAAGATGGAATTCCGGATAGAGACCGAAATTTTATAGAGAAGTAATGTCAATATCATACAAAACAACATCTGCCACTATTTCATAATAGCGACAGATGTTTTTTTGCTATTCAACTGTAATGACCACTCACTGGTAAGCTTTTAAAGGAACCTCTCCATTATCTTGCACTTCAATGATCATATGGAAAGTATCTCCTGATTTTGCATCTTTTGGAACTGTAAAAGAAACTTGATTTGTATCTGCATCAGTCAATTCAACCGGATCAACAACCTCATTTTCTCCCAATTCTCTATACAGACTGAGTTGCAAGTCACCTGCTTTTAGCAACTCCACATTTGGTACACTACTATTTTCAGTATAGGTATCTGCTTCAAAATAGCGCCACCATTTATATATAAGCTTATCTTCGTCAGGGTCATCTGCTTTCGCAGTCAGTTTGACTTCCTGTCCTACTTTCGCAGTCAACTGTGTTCCTTCATTTACTGAAACACTTGGAGTATGATTTGCTTTAGAATATTCTGTTGCTGTTCCCCATTTGATTCGTGCCGCAAAATCATTTTGAATATCATCAAACCAGCGTGTCAAGCTATACTCAGCCTCAAACCGTTTTGAATAAGGGTTGTAATCTAAAACTGTATTACGGAACAATTTATCTCCCTCAGAGCCAAAACGACCACCCCAGCCTCCATAGCTAGGATTATCAACACTGTTTAGTCCATTTTGCAAAAGATAAAAATATGACGGAGAGTCACCTTCAGAAATAAAATCATATCTTTCAAAATTTGGATTATTTTTTAGATATTCTTCTGAACCTCGTTGCTCTTCTGCTAATTCTCCTTCCAATACTTTTCCATCACCGATGGCCGCATACATACCCATCAAAGGGCCATTATCTGTTAGTATGTATTTTTTCTGCCAATCAGCTTTCAGAGTTGTATTAAGTTCGTCACTATGGTATTGCCATGCATAAGCAAAATGCCAAAAATTCGATTGGTCATTGATAATGGTTAAATCAGGCCATGATTTTGCAATGTAATTGCTGTAGCTATCATCTTGATCGAGAATAATATATAGCACCAATTTTTTATTGATTTTTCTACCATTTGTCAAGTTCATCAAGGTATTTGACGAAAAATATTTTGTGTCTCGTAATCCAAATAAGGAAATTATTTTATTTTTGACTAAAGTTTAGTGTAAAAAGTGTATACAAAAGCAACAC